>NZ_JBOHGB010000003.1:0-148577 GCF_050699935.1 Actinophytocola sp. | reverse complement strand
CCACCGCCACGCCGCCCACCCCGGCGGCCGCGCCCGTCGTCGAGCTCGCCGCCGCACGGAAGCGGCGCAACCGCATGGCCGGGTGGGGCGCCGGTGTGCTGACCGCGGCGGCAGCGGCCGCGGCGATCGCGTTCGTGGCGCTGCCGGGCAACGAGACCGGTGGTACGCCGAGCGCACAGGACGGCGACACGCCGACCAACACCGAGGCGCCGGGCGACGCGGCGCCGGGCCCGCTGGCGCTGTCCAAGGACAACCTCGGCGCGGCGATCGGCCCGCTGATCGGGAACACCGACTACGGCGAGCTGGAGGACGAGCAGGGCCTGAAGGAATGCCTCGCCGCACACAACAAGCCCGCGGGCGACCCGATCGGCGTCAGCCCGGTCACGATCGACGGCGCGGAGGGCATCGCGGCGTTGCTCGGCGCCGGTGCCGGGTCCGAGCCCGGCCACTACCGGCTGGTCGTCGTGGAGCCGACCTGCACGACCGAGAACCCCGGCGAGCTCCTCGCCGACGCCGAGGTGCCCTGATCGATACGGACGAACGAGAAGGCCGCGGGTGCGCCCGCGGCCTTCTTCGTGCGGGCGCACGTGCGGCCCGTCACCTGCCCGGACGGAACAACGGCACCCTACGATCGCGTTGAAGCGCATGAAGCGATCGCGCCCCGTCCCCGGAGGTCAGATGCCCATCGACAGCACCGAACAGCCGGTCCGCAACGTGATCGTCGTCGGCTCCGGACCGGCCGGATACACGGCCGCCGTGTACGCCGCACGCGCCCAGCTCGTGCCGCTGGTGTTCGAGGGGACGCAGTTCGGCGGCGCGCTGATGACCACCACCGACGTCGAGAACTACCCCGGCTTCCGCGACGGGATCATGGGCCCGGACCTGATGGAGCAGATGCGCTCGCAGGCGGAGCGGTTCGGCGCGGAGCTGCGTACGGAGGACGTCGAGGAGATCCAGCTCGAGGGGCCGGTCAAGTACGTGACCGCGAACGGCGTCCGGTACGGCGCCAAGGCGATCATCCTGGCCATGGGTGCGGCCGCGCGGTACCTGCACGTGCCCGGCGAGCAGCGGCTGCTCGGCCACGGCGTGTCCGCCTGCGCGACCTGTGACGGGTTCTTCTTCCGCGACCAGGACATCGCCGTGATCGGCGGTGGCGACTCCGCGATGGAGGAGGCCACCTTCCTCACCCGGTTCGCGCGCTCGGTCACGATCATCCACCGGCGCCAGGAGTTCCGGGCCTCGAAGATCATGCTCGAGCGGGCGCGGGCGAACGAGAAGATCCGCTGGCAGCTGGACTCCGCGGTCACCGAGGTGCTCGGTGAGAACTCGGTGACCGGCGTGCGGCTGCGGAACACGGTCACCGGCGAGGAGTCGACGCTCGACGTGACCGGCGTGTTCATGGCGATCGGCCACGACCCGCGCAGCGGCCTCGTCGCCGGCCAGCTCGACCTGGACGAGGAGGGCTACGTCCTGACCACGGCGAACACGACCTTCACCAACATCGACGGCGTGTTCGCTTCCGGCGACCTCGTGGACCGCACGTACCGCCAGGCGATCACCGCCGCCGGCACCGGCTGCTCGGCCGCCATCGACGCCGAGCGCTGGCTCGCCGAGCACGAGGAGGCACCCGAGGCCCAGGTCGCCGCCGAGCTCGTGGGTGGCGGGTACGCCCAGACGCAGAACTGACTCCAGGACGGACTACCTCACAAGGAGAGAAGATGGCCGGAAACACCGTCACCGTCACCGACGCCTCGTTCGCCGATGACGTGCTGGGCAGCGACAAGCCAGTCCTGGTGGACTTCTGGGCGACGTGGTGCGGTCCCTGCCGGATGGTGGCCCCCGTGCTCGAGGAGATCGCCGGCGAGCACTCGGACAAGATCACCATCGCCAAGCTCGACGTCGACGCCAACCCGACCGTCGCGCGTGACTACCAGGTCCTGTCGATCCCGACGCTCATCCTGTTCAAGGGCGGCGAGCCGGTGAAGCAGATCGTGGGCGCGAAGCCCAAGGCAGCGCTGCTCGCGGATCTGTCCGACTACCTCGGCTGAGGCAACCTTCAGCACCCCGTACGACGTCTCAGCACTGTGAGCCGGGTGTCCAGGGTCACCGGACCGACGCACCACGTGACCCTCCGCGCCGGACTGACACCGGCAAGGCACAATGGGTTCACAGTAGTTCGCGTTCGCCAACCCTGGCGTTGACGTCATCTCGCGCCGACCGGGAGTCGGTGCCCGACCCGAGCGAGGGGTGCATGCGGGTACTCCGCCGTGGTGAGGACGGTCCGGCCGTAGCCGAGGTCCGGTCCACGCTCACAGCGCTCGGACTGTTGCCATCGTCCAACGGGTCGGGGTCACTGTTCGACAAGGCGGTCGAGCACGCGGTACGCACCTTCCAGCAGCAACGGGGCCTGATCACGGACGGCGTCGTGGGTCCCGCCACCTACCGGGCGCTGCGCGACGCCACCTACCAGCTGGGCGCGCGCCCGCTGGCCTACCTGGTGTCGGCCCCGGTCTCGGGCGACGACGTGTTGACACTGCAGGAGCGGCTGCTCGAGCTGGGCTACGACGCGGGCCGGCCGAACGGCGTGTTCGGCGCGCAGACCGAGGCCGCGCTGCGCAACTTCCAGCGGGACTACGGCCTCAAGGTCGACGGCATCTGCGGCCCGGAGACGCTGCGTGCGCTGCGCCAGCTGTCCCCGCGCGCCCGCGGCGGCTCGCCGGTCCTGCTGCGCGAACAGGAGCGGGTGCGTAAGGCGGGGCCCCGGCTGCGCGGCAAACGGATCGTGATCGACCCCGGGCACGGCGGTTCGGACACCGGTGTGACGGTCGGCGACGTGCGCGAGGCCGACCTCGTGTGGGACCTGGCCAGACGGCTCGAGGGCCGCATGGTGGCGACCGGCATGCAGGCCCTGCTCTCCCGCGGCCGCGACCAGTGCCCGACCGAGGCTGACCGGGCGAGCTTCGCGAACGACGTCGGCGCGGACCTGTACCTGTCGCTGCACTCGGACGCCAACCCCTCGCCGCTGGCCCAGGGCGTGGCGAGCTTCCACTTCGGCACGGCGGGCGGCAGCACGTCGACGATCGGCGAGACCCTCGCCGGCTTCATCCAGCGCGAGCTCGCGGTCCGTACCGGCCTGCGCGACTGCCGCGCCCACCCGAAGACGTGGGACACGCTGCGCCTGACCCGCTGCCCGGCGGTCCGCGTCGAGATCGGCTATCTGACCAACCCCGACGACCGCCGCCGCCTGTCCGACCCGGCCTTCCGCGACGTGGTCGCCGAGGGCGTCCTGGTCGCCGTCAAACGCCTGTACCTCCTCGGCGAGAACGACCAGCCCACGGGCACGTTCACCTTCGCCGACGTGCTCCGCCACGAGCTGGCGAGGGTCGAGTAACCCACAGCTTGTCCACAGCCGGGCACGTTGTCCACAGGCTGCCTGTGGACAACGTGTTCGTGCCTGCCGGATCAGGTTCAGCGCTGCAGTGCCGGGCTGGCCGTACTGACGCTGACCGTGCCCAGGAGCCGCTCCAACGCCGCCTCGACGTCTTCCTTCCACGAGATCGCGCTACGCAGCTCCAGCCGCAACCGGGGCCAGCGGGGATGCTGGCGAACCGTCTTGAAGCCGACCCGCAGCAGAAAGTCCGCCGGCACGACGCAGGTCTGCTCGTTCTCGTCCGGCCGGGCGTCGCCGAAGGACTCGATCGCCTTGACCCCACGCCGGGTGAGGTCCTTCGCCACCGCCTGGACGAGCATGCGGCCGAGCCCACCCCCGCGGAACTCCGGCAGCACGTGGAACCCGGTCAGCAGGACGGCATCCGGACTCGGCGGCGAGGTGGGGAAGGCCAAGGCACGCGGCACGGCCGTCGGCGGGGCGTACAGCACGAACCCCACCGGCAGCCGGTCGCTGTAGACGATGCGGCCACAGGAACCCCATTCCAGCAGCACGCTGGAAACCCAGGCCTCCTTCTCGAGGTCCGCCGTGCCGAACTCCTCCGCCTGCTCCCGCAGATGCGGCGCCAGCTCCCAATACACGCACTTTCTGCTGTGTTTGGGCAGATCATCCAGGTTGTCCAGCGTGACGCCAATGACGCGTCGCGACACCCTGTACCTCCCCACACGGTGTGCATGCCTCGCGGAGCAGAACCACGCGTTTAACGCGTACCGATGGCCAGGATAAGCCCACTCCAGCGTGAGGAGAAACAATGCGGTCCGGATGACGGCTCCGGTTACACTCGATCGATCTACCTGCACCGACCCGATGCACCGACTCGCACGGAGCCCGCATGACCTCGGTGGGACCACCGCCCGACAGATCGGGCAGCCGCAGTCTCGACCCCCATCTGCGCAGGTACGCCGCCCGTGCGGCCGGCATGACGGCCTCCGAGGTACGGGCGCTCTTCGCGGTGGCGAGCCGGCCCGAGGTCGTCTCCCTGGCCGGTGGCATGCCCAACCTCACCGCGCTCCCGCTCGACTCGCTGTCCACCGAGATCGCCGACCTGGTCAGTGCGGACGGGCTGGTGGCGCTGCAGTACGGGTCCGCGCACGGGCTGCCGGAGCTGCGGGACCAGATCTGCGAGGTCATGGCGCTGGAGGAGGTCCGCGGGCATCCCGACGACGTCGTGGTGACCGTCGGCTCGCAGATGGCACTCGACATGGTCACCCGGATCTTCTGCGACCCGGGTGACGTCGTGCTCGCCGAGGGGCCGTCCTACGTCGGCGCGCTCGGCACGTTCACCGCCTACCAGACCGGCGTGGTCCACGTGGCGATGGACGAGCACGGCCTGGTGCCCGAGGCGCTCCGCGAGGCGATCACGGCCTGCGAGGCGGCCGGCAGGCGGGTGAAGTTCCTCTACACGATCCCCAACTTCCACAACCCGGCCGGGGTCACGCTGAGCGTGCCGCGCCGGGCCGAGATCCTCGAGATCTGCGCCCGTCACGGGATCCTCGTGGTCGAGGACAACCCGTACGGGCTGCTCGGCTTCGACGGGCAGACCTACCCGGCGCTGCGGTCGATGGACCCGGACAACGTCGTCTACCTCGGCTCGTTCTCGAAGACGTTCGCCGCCGGGCTGCGCGTCGGGTGGACGCTCGCGCCGCACGCGGTGCGGGAGAAGCTGATGCTCGCGGCCGAGTCGGCCACGCTGTGCCCGCCCACGTTGAACCAGATGATCGTCTCCCGCTATCTCGCGACCCATGACTGGCGGGGTCAGATCAAGTCGTTCCAGCAGGCCTACCGCGAGCGGCGGGACGCGATGATCGCCGCGCTCGAGCAGCACCTGCCGGACGGCTGCTCGTGGACCGTGCCCGACGGCGGCTTCTTCGTGTGGCTGACCGTGCCGGGCGGCGTCGACACCAAGGCGATGCTGCCTCGGGCGGTGACCGCACGCGTCGCGTACGTGTCCGGCACCGGGTTCTACGCTGACGGTCTGGGCAGCCGCCAGATGCGGTTGTCCTTCTGCTACCCGACCCCGGAGCGGATCACCGAGGGGGTGCGCCGGCTCTCGGCCGTGCTGTCCGACGAGCTGGAGCTCGCCGCGACGTTCGGTCCGATCAACCAGCGGCCGGGCTCCGGCCCGCAGGTGCCGGCGCCCGACACCGCGTAGTTTTCCTTACGCGGCAAGGCAAACGCTGTCGGTGGGCACTGTGTACGGCCGCAATGGACAGTCCGTTGTGGATGGTGGAGGAGTGTCTCGTGTCCGATCGTAGTGTGGCGGTGCTGTCCGGCGGGCTCTCCCACGAGCGGGACGTGTCGTTGCGTTCGGGCCGCCGGCTGTCCGCCGCGCTGCGCTCAGCCGGCGTGACCGTCGAGGAGTGGGACGCCGACTCGTCGCTGCTTCCACGGCTGCGCCAGCACCGGCCGGACGCCGTCGTCGTCGCCCTGCACGGCGGCGAGGGTGAAGGCGGCTCGATCCAGACGGTGCTGGAGATGCTCGACGTGCCCTACGTCGGCGCCGACTCGCACGCCTGCCGGCGCGCGTGGGACAAGCCGACCGCGAAGACCGAGCTGGCCCGTGCCGGGCTGGCCACTCCGGAGTGGATGGTGCTGCCGCACAGCACGTTCCGGGAGCTCGGGGCACAGCCGGTGCTGACCGCCATGGTCGACCGGCTCGGGCTGCCGCTGATGCTCAAGCCGGAGCAGGGCGGCTCCGCGCTGGGCGCGCAGGTGGTGTGTGACGCGGCGGACCTGCCGGCGGCGATGGTCGGCTGTCTGGCCTACTCCGAGACCGTGCTCGCCGAGCGGTTCGTCGAGGGCGTCGAGGTGGCGGTCACGGTGATCGACGGGCCGGACGGACCCGAGGCGATGCCGGCCGTGGAGATCGTGCCGGAGCGCGGTGTCTACGACTACACCGCCCGGTACACGGCCGGGCTGACCAACTTCCACACACCGGCCCGGCTCGACGACCGCGCCGCCGCGGCGGTCGCCGACCTCGCGGTCGCGGCGCACCGGCTGCTTGGGTTGCGCGACGTGTCCCGGACCGACGCGATCGTGGCCGGCGATGGAACGGTCTACTTCCTGGAGGTCAACTCCTCGCCGGGGCTGACCGAGACCTCGCTCCTGCCGATGGCGATCGAGGTCGCCGGCCGCTCACTCGGTGACATCTACGTCGATCTGATCGAGCGAGCGGTCGAACGCTCACGGTGATCAACCAGGCACATTGCGCCATCGTCACCGTGACATAAGTACCCAGGGTGATCCCCTAATCGGATTCCGATGTCCGATTTGCACCGTTCTGCCCCATCAGCTCGACGATCCGCTCAAGATCGTCCACGGACCCGAACTCGACCACGATCTTGCCCTTGCGGCGGCCCAGTTCGACCTTCACCCGGGTGTCGAACGTGTTGGAGAGCCGCTCGGCGACATCCTGCAGACCCGGCGCCTGCATCGGTTTGCGGGGAGCCTGCTTCCGCTTGGGCGGTGCCGCGTTCTTGAGCAGGGTGACGGCCTCCTCGGTGGCGCGGACCGACAGCCCCTCGGCGACGATCCGGGCGGCGAGCTCCTCCTGGGAGCCGGCGTCGTCCAGTCCGAGCAGCGCGCGGGCGTGCCCGGACGACAGCACGCCGGCGGCGACCCGGCGCTGCACGGGGAGGGGGAGCTTGAGCAGGCGGATCGTGTTGGTGATGACCGGGCGGCTGCGCCCGATGCGCGACGCCAGCTCGTCGTGCGTCACCTCGAACTCGTCGAGCAGCTGCTGGTAGGCCGCCGCCTCCTCGAGCGGGTTCAGCTGGACGCGGTGGATGTTCTCCAGCAACGCGTCGCGGAGCATCGCGTCGTCCGCGGTCTGCCGGACGATGGCCGGGATCGTGGCCATGTCCGCCTGCTGCGCCGCACGCAGGCGGCGCTCGCCCATGACGAGCTCGTACGAGCCGCCGCCCAGCTCACGCACGACGATGGGCTGCATGAGGCCGAACTCGCGGATCGAATGCTCGAGCTCGCCCAGCGCGTCCTCGTCGAAGACCTGCCGGGGCTGCTTCGGGTTCGCCTGGATCGCGTCTGTCGAGATCTCCCGGTACACGGCCCCGGCCACCGAACCGCTCGGCGCCGCCGGCGCGGTGCCGCCCGCGGCCGCCGGTCGGGCCGGTGGCTTCGGCAGCTTCACCGCGCCATCGGGTTCCCCGGCCGGTCCCTGCGGGATCAGCGCGGCGAGGCCTCGGCCCAGCCCGCCTTTACGCTCACTCATACGTCGTTACTCCTCGCCGAAGCCACGTTCGGCCATCTCCCTCGCCGCGTCGAGGTAGCTCATCGCGCCCCGGGACCCCGGGTCGTACGCGAGCACCGTTTGCCCGAAACCGGGCGCCTCGGACACCTTCACGCTCCTGGGGATCACGGTACGCAAGACCGTGTCGCCGAAGTGCTTCCGCACCTCCGCGGTCACCTGGTCAGCGAGCTTGGTGCGCCCGTCGTACATGGTGAGCAGGATGGTCGACACCTGCAGGTTGGGGTTCAGGTGGTTCTGCACCAGCTCGATGTTGCGCAGCAGCTGGGAGAGACCTTCCAGCGCGTAGTACTCGCACTGGATCGGGATGAGCACCTCCTCGGCCGCGACCATCGCGTTGACGGTCAGCAGGCCGAGCGACGGTGGGCAGTCGATGAAGACGTAGTCCGGGTTCAGCTCGTCCAGCGCACCGGTGGGCAGCGCCTCCTTGAGCCGGGACTCGCGGCCCTCCATCACGACGAGCTCGATCTCCGCACCGGCGAGGTCGATAGTGGCCGGCACGCAGTAGAGGTTGTCCGACTGGTCGCTCACCGCGGCGGCGTCCGTGAGTGACGCCTCGCCGATCAACACCTCGTAGATCGACGGCACGCCGGACCGGTGGTCGACGCCGAGCGCGGTGCTGGCGTTGCCCTGCGGGTCGAGGTCGATCACGAGCACCTTGAGCCCGTGCATGGCGAGCGCCGCGGCGAGGTTCACCGCGCTGGTCGTCTTGCCGACGCCGCCCTTCTGGTTCGCCACGGTCATCACCCGGCGGCGCGGCGGGCGCGGCAGCATGTCCTTCGGGTGCAGCATGCGGGTCGCGCGCTCGGCCTCATCGGCGATGGGCGTCCACCCCGACACCGCCTGCGCCGCCTCGACGGTCTCGTGCATGACCTGATCCGACTGCTGAACGTGTCGCCCACTCACCGCTCGACCCACCTCTGTTTCACGTGAAACATCCATCTTTGCTAAGCCTGATCCTTCCTCGTGCGTTGCGGACGACGGCCACGGGCCCCATCACGCCCTCGCACGCCGACACGCTCCACGACGATGATGGTCGTCGGCGTCTCCAACAGGTCGACGCCACACCGCTCGACAACGGGGAGCGAACCACCCGCCCGTTTCACCGCGCCGCCGTCGCGTGCCGCCTCCGCCGCCGCGGTCTCACCCTTGAGTGCGACGAGCTGTCCGCCCTGCCGCAGCAGGGGAGCGGCCCAGTTCCACAATCGGTCCAGTGGAGCGACCGCACGCGCGATCACAACATCGGCACCCGACAGCCGTCGCTTGATGCCTGGCTCCTCGGCGCGCCCGCGCACGACGGTCGCCGACGACAGCCGTAACGCGTCGACGACTTCCTCCAGCCACACCACGCGGCGAGCCATCGGCTCCAACAGTGTGACGTCCAGATCCGGTCTAGCCAAGCAGAGCGGCACGCCCGGCAGCCCGGCACCCGATCCGATGTCGATGACGCGTACGCCGTTCGGGATCCGCTCACCGACCACGGCCGAGTTCAGAAGATGGCGATCCCACAGCCGATCGACCTCACGCGGTCCGATAAGGCCTCGCTCCATGCCGACGGCGGCGAGCAGTTCAGTGAACCGCACCGCCGCCGGCAAGGCGTCACCAAAGATGGTCGAAGCGGACTCCGGGGGAGCGGGCGCCGATGGCGTCTCTGCCACCCTCGCGGTCTCCTCGCCTTGGTCCGTTGTTTCACGTGGAACGAAGCGAGACCGTCAGGGCTTGCGGAACACCACGACGCGTCGCCGGGGGTCTTCGCCCTCGCTCTCGCTGTGCACGCCGTCCACTGCCGCGACCGCGTCATGGACGACCTTGCGCTCGAACGGCGTCATCGGCTGCAGCCGGATCCGGTCGTCGCCGGCCAGCACGCGCTCCGCCGTCGCCCGACCCAGATCCCGGAGCTCCTGCCGACGGTCCGCACGCCAGCCCGCGATGTCGAGCATGAGCCGACTCCGGGCCCCCGTCTCCTGCTGCACGGCGAGCCGCGTCAGCTCCTGGAGCGCCTCGAGCACGTTGCCCCGCGGGCCGACGAGCCTCTCCAAGTCGTCGCCACCGTCGATGCTCACTACCGCACGGCTGGCCTCGACGTCGAGGTCGATGTCGCCGTCGTAGTCGACGAGGTCGAGCAGCCGCTCCAGATAGTCGCCGGCGATGTCGCCCTCCCGAACGAGCAGATCCTCGTTCGAGCCTTCCGAGCGATCGCTGGCGTCCTCACCCTCGTCGTCGCTGCGATCCTCGTCGGCCTCCGACTCGGCGATCACCTCGCCGTCCATCTCAGCCACCGAATCCTCGACCGGCTTGGCCTCGTCCTCGGGCCCCGACTCCTGCACCGTCTCCGGCACGGCCTCTCCTCTCCAGGTCCGGACGTGCCGCGTCAGCGGTTCTTCCGGCCTGTGTTCTTCTTGCGGGAACGGTCTGAGCTCAGACCGGAAACTGTGCTGCCGTCGGCACCCTTGTCCGCAACGCCGTTACCGGACGGCTTCGAGGTGTCACCGGGCGACTTGGTCGTGCCCGGTTTCGCCGTGCCGGACTTGGCGGTGCCCGGCTTGTTCGTCCCGGGCTTGGCCGTGCCCGGCTTACCGGTACCCGACTTGGTCGTACCCGACTTGGCGGTCCCGGACTTGGCGGTACCCGACTTCTCGGTGGCGGACTTCTCGGTGGCCGACTTCTCGGTGCCCGACTTTGTGGCGCCGGTCGACTTCGCCGTGCCGCTCTGCGTGCCGGTGGGACGCTTCTTGGACTGGGTCGGCCGCTGACCCGGCTTCGGCGCGAGGTTGCTCCGCTTCTCGATCGCCGCCGTCTTCTTCTCCTCCTCCTCGGAGTCGATCCGGCGGTACACGATCCGCTGCTGCGCCAGCGTCCAGGTGTTGTTCGCGAGCCAGTAGAGGAGCAGACCGATGGGGAAGAACAGACCGAAGATCAGCACACCCAACGGGAAGATGTACAGGGTGAGCTTGTTCATGATCGCGGTCTGCGGCGTGGCCGCGTCGGGGTTCTGCCGCGCGACCGAGTGCCGGGCGGTCAGATGGGTCAGCGCGCTCGCGAGGATCATGAGCGGGATCGACACCAGGACAACCGCGGGGAAGTTCGCGCCAAGCGCCTCGAGCTCCTCCCTCGGCTGAGTGATGAAGTTCGACAGCCGGGCCCCGAAGAGGTTCGCCGCGATGTAGGAGGCGACACCCTGCTCGTCGAAGAAGTAGTTCTCGGTCTTGCCGGGCGCGAACGAGCGCAGCACGTGGAAGAGGCCGATGAAGACCGGGATCTGCAGCAGCATCGGCAGGCAGCCGCCAAGCGGGCTGAACCCGTGCTCGCGCTGAAGCTTCTGCATCTCCTGCGCCTGGCGCTGGCGGTCGTTCGCGTACTTCTTCTGGATCTTCTTCATCTCGGGCGCGAACTCCTGCATCGCGCGCATCGAGCGGACCTGCTTCACGAACGGCTTGTACATGATCGCGCGCAGGGTGAAGACGAGGAACATGATGCCCAGCGCCCATGCGACACCACTGGCCTCACCGAAGACGTGCCCGAACACCCAGTGCCAGCACCACAGAATGAAGGACACGGGGTAGTAGATGAAGTCGAGCACGGGAGCTACTCCTTGGCGAGGGTGTGACGGGCCGGGCTTGGCGTCCCCGACCCACCGCGGTCATCGTTCGTGGGCACCGTCGTGGGCGTGACCGGACGCGTGGCCGGGTTCGAGTCACGCCGTGGCGGCACCGGGTCGTAGCCGGCGCGACCCCACGGGGCGCAGCGGGCGAGCCGCCACACGGTGAGCCAGGTGCCGCGCAGCGCGCCGTGCGTCGTCAGCGCCTCGACCGCGTACGCGCTGCAGCTCGGCTCGAACCGGCAGGTGGGCGGAAGGATCGGCGAGATCCACCGGCGGTAGAAATGGATGGGGGCCAGCAGCAGCCGGGCCACCGGGCCGGGACGGCGTGCGGGCGCGGGGTCCGGGCCGGGCACGACGTCATGTTCATGCGTGAGGCTCACTGCGCACCACCGCTATCGCCGACCGCCAGTCGCAACCTCCGCAGCGCGGAGTCGATGTCATTGCCGAGTTCGGCGCTCGCCGCGTCCGCTGCGGGCGGGAGCGCTCGAACGACCAACGTGCAGCCGGGCGGAACGGTTCCGAGCCGATCCCGGAACAGATGACGTAAGCGGCGCGTCACGCGATGGCGGACGACGGAGTTCCCCACGGCCTTGCTGACCACGAAACCCACCCGGGTGCGGCCGGACGCGCCCACACCGAGTCGAGCGACTTCTTCGGCCGTGATCACATGAACGACGAGCCGGGGCCGGCCCACTCGCCGGCCCTTCCTGGTCACCAGCCGAAAGGCGTCGCTACCGGTCAGTCGTGCGGACGCGGGGAGCACGCAGGTCAGGCGGACAGGCGCTTGCGGCCCTTGGCACGGCGAGCAGCGACGATCGCCCGTCCGGCGCGGGTGCGCATGCGCAGCCGGAACCCGTGGGTCCGCGACCGGCGGCGGTTGTTCGGCTGGAAAGTACGCTTGCTCACGGTGGATCTCCCGATGACTGGCTCGCCAAAGTTCTCGTCCCCGCCGGCGTCCCGGCCCCAACGCCCCCCGGTCTACCGACGGGCGGCGCGCAGAACTCACCCACACCTCGCGGGAGACCTTATAAGGCTACGCACCCCCGATCAGCGGCTTCCATCCGGGTGCCGGTAGCCGGCCCGCCGCATCCGCTCGGCGACACGCCGCGTACGGTCAGATGCTTGCTACAGAACACATCTTGTGGCATAGCGCGGCGCTTGTTAGCGTGCGTGCTCTTGGTTGGCCAGATGGGAGTGGGAGCCCTGCTGCGCCGCGCAAGTTATGTCGGGCCTCCGGCGGGGTGCCGCTGCGGTGCGTCGTACCTTCGTGCACAGTTGTGGACAACCCTGTGGATGCTTCCCGTGGTCGGGGCGCGACCGAGCTCACCGCGCAGGTGAGTGGTTCGGGGTGGTCGGAGGGTTGGTCATGACCGAAGGCCGACGAGGGGAGGGGAGCTCGTAGGTGTCCGAGCAGGTGAATCTGGGTGTGGTCTGGGAACAGGTCGTGCGGGAGCTGTCTGCCGGCACGCTTTCCCCCCAGCAGCGAGCATGGATGCGCGTGACGCGACCGATCGGCCTGCTCGACGGCACCGCGTTGCTCGCCGCGCCGAGTGACTTCGCCAAGGACGCGATCGAGCGGGCACTCCGCGAACCGATCACCGACGCGCTCTCCCGACGGCTTGGCCGCGCGGTCTCGCTCGCGGTCAGGGTGGATCCGATGACGCCGACGGCGAGCGCGCCCATCCCGGCACCGGTCGCCGTCACGCCGTCCGCACCGTCCAATGGGGACACGAGCGCCGGAGGCGTGCGCCCCAACGCCGTGCTGCCCCCGCGTACCTCGATCCTGCCGCCGGTCGGCGAGTCCGACACGACGAGCGCCCCCCTGTCCGACAACGCGTCCGACAACGGAAGCGGATCCGACAACGGTAGCGACGGCGGCGACAACAACTCCGACGGCGAGGAGGTGGACGAGGAGGGCGAGGCACTCGCCACCGTCCACGAGATCTGGCCGACGTTCACCGGAACCCAGCCGTCCAGCGGTCAGCCGTTCACCGCGCCGGCGCAGCCGCAGACGTCGAAGACGCGGCTGAACGAGAAGTACACGTTCGACACCTTCGTCATCGGCGCCTCGAACCGCTTCGCGCACGCCGCGGCGGTCGCCGTCGCGGAAGCGCCCGCCCGCGCGTACAACCCGTTGTTCATCTGGGGGGAGTCCGGGCTCGGCAAGACGCACCTGCTGCACGCGGTCGGCCACTACGCGCAACGACTCTTCCCCGGCATGCGCGTGCGGTACGTGTCGACCGAGGAGTTCACCAACGACTTCATCAACTCGCTGCGCGACGACCGCAAGGTCGCGTTCCAGCGGCGGTACCGCGACATCGACATCCTGCTGGTGGACGACATCCAGTTCCTGGAGGGGAAGGAAGGAACCCAGGAGGAGTTCTTCCACACCTTCAACACGCTGCACAACGCCAACAAGCAGATCGTGGTGTCCTCCGACCGGCCGCCGAAGCGGTTGGAAACGCTGGAAGATCGACTGCGCACGCGGTTCGAGTGGGGCCTCATCACCGACATCCAGCCGCCCGAGCTCGAGACGCGGATCGCGATCCTGCGCAAGAAGGCCGCGCAGGATCGCCTCGCCGCGCCCGCCGAGGTGCTGGAGTTCATCGCCGCCCGCATCGAGCACAACATCCGCGAGCTCGAGGGCGCGCTCATCCGCGTGACCGCGTTCGCCTCCCTCAACCAGCAACCGGTCGACGTCGGCCTCGCCGAGATCGTGTTGCGGGACCTGATCCCCGACTCTCAGGTACCGGAGATCAGTGCGTCGACGATCATGGCGGTGACCGCGGAGTTCTTCTCCGTGTCGATCGATGATCTTTGTGGGCCGGGGAAGACGAAGGCGCTCGCGCAGGCCCGGCAGATCTCGATGTACCTGTGCCGCGAGCTGACCGACCTGTCGCTGCCGAAGATCGGGCAGACGTTCGGCGGTCGCGACCACACGACGGTCATGCACGCGGAGAAGAAGATCCGCAAGGAGATGGCGGAACGGCGCCGGATCTACGACCAGGTGCAGGAACTCACCAGTCGTATCAAGCAACGCGCACGCGGCTGACGCGAACTTGCTTGTGTGGCAACCACTTCCCGCGCGACCGCTTGGCATCACCCGGAAAGGGGATACATGACCATCCCCGACCCTGTGCATGACTTGGGTACGAACCGGGCCAAGTCTGGGGACCGTGCTGTGGGCAACTTCGGGCGTCATGTGGACAACTCTCGTGCGATCGCGAACCATCCACCGGGCCGCCGAGTTGTCCACCGATCCGATACCAGGTTCATCCACAACCGGACGCGCGGGACGACGTGCGCGGACGAGCGTTGTCCACACAACCCACAGGCCCTATTACTACGGCTGTATTTCTCTCTTATCTTTGTCAACAAAGAAAAGACAGGGGCCGCGAGTCAGCGAGCGACGAAGCGACCACGCAGCACCGAAACCACCCGGCCCCGAGTACCGCACTCGGCCGGCAAGCCGTACGGTGACGGTCTACGTCGTGAGCTCTCTCGGGTTGGATCCCGCGTGCGAGCGGCTCCTTCTCGTGTCTGGAAAGGACAGTCATGAAGATCCGCGTCGAGCGCGACGGTCTCGCCGACGCCGTCGCCTGGGTCGCGCGCAGCCTGCCGTCCCGTCCGCCCGTTCCGGTACTCGGCGGAATACTGTTGGATGCGGAAAGTTCCGACGCGCTGACCATCTCCGGGTTCGACTACGAGGTCTCGGCGACGGTCGGCGTCGCGGCCACCATCGCCGACGGTGGGCGCACACTCGTGTCCGGCCGGTTGCTCGCCGACATCACGCGGTCCCTGCCGGCACAGCCGGTCGAGATCATGGTCGACGGTGCGCGCGTGTCGATCACCTGTGGCAGCGCGAAGTTCAGCCTGCCGACGATGCCGGTCGAGGACTACCCGCAGCTGCCGGCCATGCCGCCGCACGCCGGTGAGCTCGTCGGTGAGGTGTTCGGTCTCGCGGTGAGCCAGGTCGCGGTCGCGGCCGGCAAGGACGACACGCTGCCGATGCTCACCGGCGTACGGATCGAGATCGACGGCGACAAGCTGACCCTCGTGGCGACCGACCGGTTCCGCCTCGCGATGCGGGAGTTCATCTGGAAGCCGGACGAGGGCCTCGCCGGCTCCGGGGAGATCGCCGTGCTGGTGCCCGCGCGGACGCTGGCCGACGCGGCCAAGGCGCTCGGCACCGCGGGCGCGACCGTGGAGCTCTCGCTCGCCCCGGGCGACGGGCTGATCGGCCTGTCCGGTTCCGGCCGGCGCACCACGAGCCGGCTGCTCGACACCGAATTCCCGCGCTACCGCCAGCTGCTGCCCTCCGAGCAGACGGCGACCGCGATCATCGAGGTGGCCCCGCTCGTCGAGGCGATCAAGCGCGTGTCGCTGGTCGCCGAGCGCGGCACCCAGGTCCGGCTGGAGTTCGGCGAGTCCGGTCTGCGGCTCTCCGCCGGCGGCGACGACGAGGGCAGCGCCGAGGAGGAGATCGGGGTCGACTACACCGGCGAGCCCGTCACGATCGCGTTCAACCCGTCCTTCCTCCAGGAGGGTCTCTCCGCGCTGCACGCGGACCGCGCGGAGCTGACCTTCACCACGCCCAGCCGTCCGGCACTGATCAAGCCGGTCGGCGAGGATGGCACCGTGGTGGCGGGGTACCTGCATCTGCTGATGCCGGTGCGCCTTCCCGGCTGATCGGAGGACGTTCGCGTGACAAGCAAGATCCAGCTCGGTCTCGTCGGTCTCGGCAGGATGGGCTTCAACATGCGTGACCGGATGCGCGCGGCCGGTCACGACGTCGTCGGCTACGACCGCAACCCGGACGTGAGCGACTCGGCCTCGCTCGCCGACCTGGTCGACACGCTGCCCGGGCCGCGCATCGTCTGGGTCATGGTCCCCTCCGGCGACCCGACCCGGCAGACCATCGCCGAGCTCGCCGGCCTGCTCTCAGCCGGCGACCTCGTGATCGACGGCGGCAACTCCCGTTTCAGCGACGACCGGGACAACGCCGAGCTTCTGGCCGCCAAGGGGATCGCGTACCTGGACTGCGGTGTGTCCGGTGGCGTGTGGGGCAAGGACAACGGCTACGCGCTGATGGTCGGCGGCGCCGCCGAGCACGTCGAGCGGGCGATGCCGGTCTTCGACGCGCTGCGCCCGGAGGGGCCGCGCGAGGAGGGCTTCGCGCACGCGGGCGGGGTCGGCGCCGGCCACTACGCGAAGATGATCCACAACGGCATCGAGTACGGGCTGATGCAGGCCTATGCCGAGGGCTTCGAGCTGCTCGACACGGCCGACGTCGTGGCGAACGTGCCAGCGGTGATCAAGGCGTGGCAGCGCGGGACGGTGGTGCGGTCGTGGTTGCTCGACCTCCTGGTGCGCGCGCTCGACTCCGATCCCGAGCTCGACGATCTCCGCGGTCATGTGGACGACTCGGGCGAGGGCCGGTGGACGGTCGAGGAGGCGATCAAGCTCGCCGTGCCGGCGCCGGTGATCTCGGCCGCGCTGTTCTCGAGGTTCCGCTCCCGGCAGGAGGACTCACCGGCGATGCGCGCGGTCGCCGCGCTGCGCAACCAGTTCGGCGGCCACGCGGTGCACCAGGCCGGGCCGACCTCCGGCGCGGGCAGCACCCAAGGCTGACGTTGTACGTCCGGCAGTTACAGGTCAGCGACTTCCGGTCGTGGGAGTACGCGGACCTGGAGTTCGCCCCCGGCGCGAGCGTCCTCATTGGACAGAATGGTCAGGGCAAGACGAACCTGATCGAGGCGGTCGGCTACGCGGCGACGCTCGGCTCGCACCGGGTCGCGTTGGATCTTCCCCTGATCCGCCACGGCTGCGGACGCGCGATCGTGCGGACCGCGGTCGTCAACGCCGGGCGCGAGCTGACCATCGAGCTGGAGATCACCGCGGGCAAGGCCAACCGGGCCAGGGTGAACCGGGCGCCGGTGTCGAAGACCCGGGACGTGCTGGGGATCCTGCGCACTGTGTTGTTCGCGCCCGAGGACCTCGCGCTCGTCCGCGGCGACCCGAGCGAGCGGCGCCGGTTCCTCGACGAGCTGCTGGTCCAGCGCGCACCTCGCTACGCCGGCGTGCGCGCGGACTACGACCGGGTGCTGCGCCAGCGCAACGCGCTGCTCAAGTCGTCGGGCCACGCGCGGCGGTCGAGCTCGACGGGGGAGGGCTCCAACGCGCTGAGCACGCTCGACGTTTGGGACGGCCACCTCGCCCGGCACGGCGCCGAGCTCCTCGCCGCGCGGCTGGACCTGGTCGCCGACCTCGCCGACCACGTCACCGCCGCGTACGCCGGGGTCGCACCCGAGTCGCGGCCGGCGCGGATCCGGTACCGGTCGGGGATCGCCGGGTCGTTCCCCGCCGACTACGGCACGCCCGGGGTGCGCGCGAACGTCGAGGTGCTGGTCGACGCGCTGCTCGCCGCGATGGCCGGCGCGCGGGACAACGAGCTCGAACGCGGCGTGAGCCTGGTCGGCCCGCACCGCGACGAGCTGGAGCTCACGCTCGACGACATCGCCGCGAAGGGCTACGCGAGCCACGGCGAGTCGTGGTCGTTCGCGCTCGCGCTGCGGCTCGCCTCCTACGACCTGCTGCGCGCCGACGGCAACGAGCCGGTCCTCGTGCTCGACGACGTGTTCGCCGAGCTCGACCGCCGCCGCCGGCAGCGACTCGCCGAAGTGGCCCGCGAGGCCGAACAAGTCCTCGTGACGGCCGCGGTGGAGGAGGATGTCCCGGACGAGCTCGACGGCGCTCGCTACGTTGTGTCGAACGGGGAGGTGTCCCGTGCCGGACCGGTCGCCCGATGATCAGCCGCGAGTAACCCGCAGTGATGTGAGAGGTCCCACATCTGGGGACAAACCTGTGGATAGTGTGGATAACGCTGTCACCGTCCGCCGCTCTACCCCCCTCGAACAGGCCGATCTGCCTGGTCCGATCGCCCAGAAGGCGGACGACGGTGATCAGGTCGCGAGCCCCACCACCGAGGGTGACTATCCACAGCTGCGTGGACCGGACCTGGCTCGCGCCACACTGCGTGCGGCCAGGGAGGCCGCCGCGGGCAGGGGCGCGACCGCGAACGGGGTGCGGAACAAGCGGGCCCGGCGTACGTTCGTGGCGGGCTCGCGCCGGCGCCGGCGCTGGTCGGGACCTTCGTCCGACGACCGCGACCCGCAGCCGCTCGGCCGGCTCGCGTCGAGGCTCGCCGCGGACCGCGGCTGGACCGCCCAGCTCGCGACCGGCCACCTGTTCGGCAGGTGGAGCGAGATCGTCGGGGAGGAGGTCGCCGAGCACGCCCGGCCGATGTCGCTCAGGGACGGCGAGCTGACCGTCCAGGCCGCGTCGACCGCCTGGGCCACGCAGTTGCGACTGCTCCAGCGCCAGCTCCTCGTCAAGATCGCCGCGGGCGTGGGCCACGGGGTGGTCAAGCGGCTGAAGGTGCACGGTCCGTCCTCGCCGAGCTGGCGGTACGGGCCCCGGCACGTACGCGGACGGGGGCCCCGGGACACCTACGGGTGAACCGACGGCCGGAAAGCTGCCTGAACGGGCGTGGAGAATACTCGCGAGAGTCCTCTCCCACGGCCGTTTCCGCGAGAGCGTCAGTGGCCGTGCTAGGGGTGTCCTTGCCCCGCTCCAGCGCAACCGCACCCGTACAATTGATGTAGGGAGTTATCGCGCCCGTTCCTGACGAGGGAGACACCACGCCCGTGGCAGCCATCAACAACCATGAATACAACGCGTCCTCCATCACCGTCCTGGAGGGTCTCGAGGCCGTTCGGAAGCGGCCCGGCATGTACATCGGCTCCACCGGCGAGCGAGGTCTGCACCACCTGATCCAGGAGGTCGTGGACAACTCCGTCGACGAGGCGATGGCCGGGTACGCCACGAGGATCGTGGTCACGCTGATGGCCGACGGCGGGGTCAGGGTCGTCGACGACGGCCGCGGCATCCCGGTCGACATGCACCCCGTGCACGGCAGGCCGACCCTGGAGATCGTGCTGACCCAGCTGCACGCGGGCGGCAAGTTCGACAGCGAGTCCTACGCGGTGTCCGGCGGGCTGCACGGGGTGGGCGTGTCGGTGGTGAACGCGCTGTCCACCGCGGTCGACGTGGAGGTGTGCCGGGACGGCACGGTGTGGACCCAGCGCTACGAGCGGTCCGAGCCGGGCCCGCTCGAGGAGCGTGGCAAAACCGACCGAACGGGCACCACGGTCACGTTCTGGGCGGACCCGGACATCTTCGAGACGACGGACTACAACGCGGAGACGATCGCGCGCCGGCTGCAGGAGATGGCGTTCCTGAACAAGGGCCTCACGATCGTCCTGCGCGACGAGCGCGTGTCGGATGAGGACAGTGTCCCGGACGCCGAGGGCAAGGCGGACCGGATGAAGGAGCGCACCTACCACTACCCGGGTGGGCTCGAGGACTTCGTCAAGCACATCAACCACACCCGCGAGGCCGTGCACAAGAACGTCATCTCCTTCGAAGCCAAGGGCGACGGCCTCGAGGTCGAGGTGGCCATGCAGTGGAACACCGGCTACAGCGAGTCGGTGTACACGTTCGCCAACACGATCAACACCGCCGAGGGCGGCACCCACGAGGAGGGCTTCCGCGCGGCGTTGACGCGGGTGGTCAACGTGTACGCGCGGGAGAAGAAGCTGCTCAAGGAGAAGGACGCCAACCTCACCGGCGACGACGTGCGCGAGGGCCTCGCCGCCATCATCTCGATCAAGCTGGCGGAGCCGCAGTTCGAGGGCCAGACCAAGCAGAAGCTGGGCAACACCGAGGCGAAGACGTTCGTCCAGACCACGTGCAACGAGTGGCTCGCGGACTGGTTCGAGCGCAACCCGACCGAGACGAAGACGATCGTGTCGAAGTCGGTCTCCTCGGCGCAGGCCCGGATCGCGGCACGCAAGGCGAAGGAACTGGTCCGCCGCAAGGGCGCGCTGGACGTCGGCGGCCTGCCCGGCAAGCTCAAGGACTGCCGGTCGACCGACCCGGAGGAGTGCGAGCTCTACATCGTCGAGGGTGACTCCGCGGGCGGCTCGGCCAAGGAGGGCCGGGAGTCGATGTATCAGGCGATTCTCCCGATCCGCGGCAAGATCATCAACGTGGAGAAGGCCCGCATCGACCGCGTGCTCAAGAACACCGAGGTGCAGAGCCTCATCACCGCGCTGGGCACCGGTATCCACGACGAGTTCGACCTGTCGAAGCTGAAGTACTACAAGATCGTGCTGATGGCCGATGCGGACGTGGACGGCAAGCACATCACCACGCTGTTGCTGACGCTCCTGTTCCGTTTCATGCGGCCGCTGATCGAACACGGGCACGTCTACCTCTCGCAGCCGCCGCTGTACAAGATCAAGTGGCAACGCGCGGAACCCGAGTTCGCGTACTCCGACCGTGAGCGCGACGGGTTGATCAAGGCGGGCCTGGAGGCGGGCAAGAAGATCAACCGCGAGGACGGCATCCAGCGGTACAAGGGTCTCGGCGAGATGAACGCCGACGAGCTGTGGGAGACGACCATGGACCCGGCGCACCGCCTGCTGCTCCAGGTGACCCTCGACGACGCCGCCACCGCGGACGAGCTGTTCAGCGTCCTGATGGGCGAGGACGTCGAGGCCCGGCGCTCGTTCATCACTCGCAACGCCAAGGACGTCCGCTTCCTCGACGTCTAGTTCGAGGACAGCCTGCGCTAGGAAAAGGAACTCGAGTTCGTGACCGAAACCTTGCCGCCGGAAGGCGATCGGATAGAGCCGGTCGACATCCAGCAGGAGATGCAGAACTCCTACATCGACTACGCGATGAGCGTCATCGTGAGCCGCGCGCTGCCGGATGTCCGCGACGGCCTCAAGCCGGTGCACCGCCGCGTCCTCTACTCGATGTACGACACCGGCCTGCGCCCCGAGCGCAGCCACGTCAAGTGTTCCCGCATCGTCGGCGACGTCATGGGCAACTACCACCCGCACGGTGACACGGCGATCTACGACGCGCTCGTCCGCCTCGCCCAGCCGTGGTCCATGCGGTACCCGCTCATCGACGGCCAGGGCAACTTCGGCTCACCGGGCAACGACCCGCAGGCCGCCATGCGCTACACCGAAGCGCGGATGGCTCCGCTCGCGATGGCGATGCTGCAGGACATCACCGAGGAGACCGTCGACTTCACCGACAACTACGACGGCAAGACCCAGGAGCCGGTCGTCCTGCCCTCGCGGATTCCCAACCTGCTGGTCAACGGCAGCGGCGGGATCGCGGTCGGCATGGCGACCAACATCCCGCCGCACAACCTGCGCGAGGTCGCCAGCGGTGTCGTCTGGGCACTGGAGAACTGGGAAGCCTCGGACGACGAGACCCTCGCCGCGATGATGCAGCGGATCAAAGGCCCGGACTTCCCCACGCACAGCCTGATCCTCGGCACCCAGGGCATCGAGGACGCCTACCGCACCGGTCGTGGCTCGATCCGGATGCGTTCGGTGGTCGAGGTCGACGAGGACGCCAAGGGCCGCACGATCCTCGTCGTCACCGAGCTGCCCTACCAGGTCAACCCGGACAACCTGATCGAGAACATCGCGCAGCTGGTCCGGGACGGCAAGGTCACCGGCATCTCCGAGGTCGCCGACGAGTCCAACAAGCGCAGCGGCATGCGAATCGTGATCACGCTGCGACGGGACGCGGTCGCCAAGGTCGTGCTGAACAACCTCTACAAGCACACCCAGCTGCAGCACAACTTCGGCGTCAACATGCTGGCCCTGGTCGACGGCGTGCCGCGCACGCTGCGGCTCGACCAGATGATCCGGCACTACGTCAGGCACCAGGTCGACGTCATCGTCCGGCGCACGCGGTACCGGCTGCGCAAGGCCGAGGAGCGCGCCCACGTCCTGCGCGGTCTGGTCAAGGCGCTCGACGCGCTCGACGAGGTCATCGCGTTGATCCGCCGGTCGCCGACGGTCGACGAGGCACGCACCGGCCTGATGTCGCTGCTCGACGTCGACGAGATCCAGGCGAACGCGATCCTCGAGATGCAGCTGCGCAAGCTGGCCGCCCTGGAGCGTCAGAAGATCATCGACGAGCTGGCCGAGATCGAGAAGACCATCGCCGACCTCCAGGACATCCTGGCCAACCCGGAGCGCCAGCGGACCATCGTCCGCGAGGAGCTGATGGAGATCGTCGACAAGCACGGCGACGAGCGGCGCACCAAGATCATCCCCTACGACGGCGACGTGTCGATCGAGGACCTGATCGCGGTCGAGGACGTGGTCGTCACGATCACCCGGACCGGGTACGCCAAGCGCACGAAGACCGACCTGTACCGCGCGCAGCGGCGCGGCGGCAAGGGCGTGCAGGGCGCCGGGCTCAAGCAGGACGACATCGTGGCGCACTTCTTCGTGTGCTCGACCCACGACTGGATCCTGTTCTTCACCAACAAGGGCCGGGTGTACCGGGCGAAGGCCTACGAGCTACCGGAGGCCAACCGCAACGCACGCGGCCAGCACGTGGCCAACCTGCTCGCGTTCCAGCCCGACGAGCACATCGCGCAGGTCATCGAGATCCGGGACTACGAGGTCGCGCCGTACCTGGTGCTCGCGACCAAGAGCGGCCTGGTGAAGAAGAGCAGGCTGTCCGACTTCGATTCGAACCGCGCGGGTGGCCTGATCGGTGTCAACCTCCGCGACGAGGACGAGCTGGTCGGCGCCGTGCTGTGCGCGTCCGAGGACGACCTGCTGCTGGTGTCCGCCGGCGGGCAGTCCATCCGGTTCAAGGCCACCGACGAGGCGCTGCGCCCGATGGGCCGCGCGACGTCCGGCGTGCTCGGCATGCGGTTCAACTCCGGTGATGAGCTGCTCACCCTCGGTGTGGTCCACGAGGGGCAGTTCCTGCTAGTCGCCACGGATCGCGGGTACGCCAAACGCACGCCGATCGAGGACTACCCGGTCCAGGGTCGGGGCGGCAAGGGCGTGCTCACCATTCAGCACGACACGAGGCGTGGCAGGCTGGTGGGGGCGCTCATCGTCGACGTCGACGACGAGGTGTACGCCATCACGTCGTCGGGCGGGGTCATCCGGACCAACGCCCGGGAGGTGCGCAAGGCCGGCCGGCAGACGAAGGGAGTGCGGTTGATGAACCTCGGTGAAGGGACCACCCTGGTTGCCATCGCACGAAGCGCGGAGGAGCCGACGGAGAACGGCGGCGCAACCCCCGCGGCACCCGAGACGTCCGACGACGGCCAGCAGCCACAAGAGCCACCGCAGTAAGCGAGACACGTAGGGGATCCTCGTGACACCAGCCGACAAGTCCGGAAGCACCGGCCAGAACACGGAGCGCGAGTCGGACCAAACGTCCGGCGTCGCCACCGACGGCCAGGAAACGCCGGTCGAGCAGGTGGCCGATGGAGATCACGACGGCACGCGGGACGGCAACCACGACGGCAGGCACGAGCGCAACGGCCAGCCGGCGGACGAGCCCACCGCGCGCATGGCGACGCCCGACGACCTGGAGCTGAGTCACGGCACACCGCCGCCCTGGCAGCGGGTGACCAGCGACAACTCGCCACAGGCTGGCGAGTCTCCCGCTCGGCCGGCCACACCGCCCCCCTCGCCGCCCGGCGCTCCGCCCGCCGTGCCGGCCAAGTCCCAGGACCACGGCCAGTGGACGACCCCGGTCACGCCACCCAAGTCGCCGGCCACACCGCCGCAGGGCGTGAGCGTCCCGCCCAACCCGCCGCCACACGGCGAGAAGACGGTGTCGATCGAGCGCCCGGTGGTCACCGGCGCGGCGGCGGCCCGCCTGTTCTCCGACGGCGTGCCGACGGCCGCCACCATGCCGGCGCCCAGCACCGGCACGCCGTACGCCGGCGCGAACCCGTCCCGCACGACCGTGCACCTGGAGGGCTCCGGCCCGTCCGGCGGCCCGTCCACCGGCCCGCTCCGCGTGGGCGCGGCCGCGACCCCGAGCGCCCTGCGTCGCCCCGGCCGTGGCCCGCGGCGGGCGAACCTGCAGATCAAGCGGTTCGACCCGTGGTCGGTGCTCAAGCTGTCGCTGGTGCTGGGCGTGGCGCTGTTCTTCGTGTGGCTGGTCGCGGTCGGCGTGCTGTACGCGGTGCTGGACGGCATGGGCGTGTGGGACAAGCTGAACGGCATCTCGAGCGAGATCCTCCAGCCGGCCGACGAGAGCGGCGGCGAGCCGCTGATCAGCGCCGGCCGCGTGTTCGGCGTCGCGGCGATCATCGGCGCGGTGAACATCGTGTTGTTCAGCGCGTTGGCCACGGTCGGGGCGTTCATCTACAACGTCTCGGCCGACCTCGCCGGCGGCCTCGAAGTGACGCTCGCGGAGCGGGAGTAGCGGCATACCGGGTTGGGTGAGCGGCGAGCCGTGCGATAGTCTCGTCGCGCTGTTGGGGCCTATAGCTCAGGCGGTTAGAGCGCTTCGCTGATAACGAAGAAGTCGGAGGTTCAAGTCCTCCTAGGCCCACACAAGTCAGAGCCGGTCCCCGAGCGCGGGAACCGGCCCTGGGACACCAAGAGCCTGCCGACAACGATCACGTGGGTTGCTCGCGAGGGCTGGCCGACCCAATCACCGGTTCATGATCTCAGGCAAGTAGGCGCGTTCTGTCGTGGAGAGGTCGCGCTAGACAGATCGCTGTCGAACCTGGTGCGCGTGCACTCAGGTATCCGTGGCAGGTAGTTGCTGTTTCAAGGATTCCGGAATTCCGTCGGCGAACTGGGCGTCGTCGAACAAGGCGTCGCCGGTGAATCGGGTGCCGTGGAACCAGGAGCTGCCCGTGAACTGGGTGCCGTCGAATCGGGCGCCGCCGCTGAACCGGGCGCCGTGGAACCAGGCTTCTCCGCGGAACTGGGCGCTGCTAAACCGAGCCTCGCCGGTGAACTGGGTGCTGCTAAACCGAGCGTCGCCGGTGAACCGGGCGCGGTGGAACCAGGTGTCGCCGCTGAACTGGGCCTCGCTGAACCAGGTGTGGTTGGTGAACTGGGCGCGGTGGAATCGGGCGTCGCCGCTGAACTGGGCGTCGCTGAAAGTCGCAGTGCGGATTTCGCATCCGCGCAGGTCGAAGCCGATGAGGGTAGCGCTGTTGAGGTCGAGGTCTACCCCAGGCCAGTAGGTGTGAAGGCGTTTGCTGTTGTCGTCGCGAGGACGGAGATGGCGCGTGAGGATCCGTTGTGCGGTGAGTCGGGCTTCGCGTTCTTGAAGTCTGCGGTTCTCCTCCGAGGTGTGGTGTGTTGTCGTTCCTGTGTTTCGTGCGAGCGCTGACGTTGTTGGACGGCGGCTCTGTGCCGACTTGACTCGTGGTCGGCGCACCCCCAACCGTGGCGTGCCCATCTTGTTCGGGAGTGGTGTGTAGGGGGCGCGTAGGTAGGCGCAGATGACGTCCACCACTGTCTGTCGATGGTCGGGGTTGTCCTGAGCAACACGTTCCAGTGCGTACAGCCCGCCATGGCGAACAGGGCCTGTTCCGACCCGAGTTGTTCCACGGCCTTGACATACAGTTCGGTCAGTCGGCGCTCGGCGGCATCGTGCTCGGTGGCCCACTGTCGGCGCCAGGCCAGCACTAGCGTGAACACCGCGCCGGCTCCAGCGCCTACGGCTAGCGCCACCTTGATCATTTCTAGCCGTGCGGTTGAGGTGGAGTGGTCAACCACGTGCGTCAGCACCAGCACAGCCGCTGTGGTTGACACCACGATCGGTATGACCACCACCGTGGTGGACCACCACCACAACCGATTCCGCTCTCGCCACCACCGCGGTCTGGACAAGAAGGTTCGCTTACCCGCCACCACGAGATCGTGCTACAGGGTGGTCGGCACGTCGCACGCGGTAAGCACGCGCCACCGTGCGACGTAGAAGGCAACCTGTTGGGGCGGTGTGCAGTCTGCGTCGTGGACTTCGGTCATCGCCTACCTGCGTGGGTCACGCGTCCGTAAACCCAGAGACCATCGGACGGTGTCCCTAGCGCAGAACCCTTGCACCACAGTGAGAGCGGCACCCGGAGCATGATCATCAACGTGGCGCGGAGGGCCTTCATTCCGGCCCGATCAGTGGACGTAGAGTAAGGCCAGGCCGTATCCCTTGGCGGCCGTACGCGATAGGAAGACGCACATATCGGCGTACACCGCGTTGAGTCCCTTGACCACCCCTTCCCGACGTCGGGTGGCGTCGGCCAGCATCCGCTGCTTGGTGGCCGTCATCGCGAGCAGCTGAGCAATCTGAGCCAGCGTGGTCGTGGTAATGAACCCCATGTAAGCGTCCTTGCCATCCCACTCGCGCAGCCCGCCAGTCAGGCCCAGTTCGCCGTCCGCGAGGTGCCGCAATGCGTCGGCACGGCCGTCGAACAACGGGTAGAGGAACTCGGCGTCAAAGTCGGCGGAGTCGTGGAGTGCTTCGCCGGGCACGTCCTGCCACGTCGGGTGGGTGTGGTCGGCCAGCCACTGGTCGCTCATGGCGATCCATTGGCACGTCAAACTCATCCGCCGAGTGTGCCAGCCGACCACGAATGCTGCTGGCGGCCCGGTTCTTCAACGCACGGAGGATCCGTTGCAGGCCAGACGGAGGGGGTGCCATCGCTGATACTGGTTCGGCGATGGCACCCTCGTCGATCCGCCTCGACCAGGCTCCAAACCGCTCGTCGCCCTCTGGTCCGCTGAAGATCCGGTCCATCGCTTCGGCGCCGTGCTCGACGATCGGCCTGAGCTGATGGCGGTAGACCAACTCCGGATCTGTGAGTGCGCCGTGCCCGACCGGAGGACGGCGCGCTTGTGGCAGACTTGTGGCCTTGCTGCGGGACGCCGCAGGGGTTGCAGCAGGTTGATACGGGTGTTTTGCCGAAGGAGGCAATGGACGTGAAGAAGCTTCTCGCTCTGGTGGCCGTGGCCGGGGGCGTGCTGTTCGTGGTTCGCCGCAACAAGTCGGCCAAGGCGCAGGACGACCTCTGGCGCGAGGCGACCGCTCCGGCCACCGGCGCCAACAACGCCAAGAAGGCCTGACCGCCACAGCGCGCTCACACCCGTGCGGCCCACCGCCGCACGCACACCGGTGCGACCACCCGCACCGGCCCTGGGGACGTAGCTCAATTGGCAGAGCACTGCCTTTGCAAGGCAGGGGTTAGGGGTTCGATTCCCCTCGTCTCCACGAAGACTCGCTCCACGAAGGCCTGTGTGTTCGTCGCGACCACCGGTCCGGCTCGGCGCGCGGGGAGCGGCGAACCGGCCGAACGGGCTGGTCGACATGGTCGCCGACGCGCTGATCCGAACCGACGCGGTCGAGTCGTCGTCACGAGGTAGGGGCCCACGACCGCGACGGCGTGTGATTGACTACCGACCCTATGAAACGCGCCTTGTTACTCGGTCCCCTGCTGATCGTGCTCGCCGCGTGCAACTCCGAGTCTGCCGCGGACGATCCGACTGTGATCACCACGGAGGGCACCTCCGCCGCTGCGGCCCCGCCGGCCGCGAAGCCGCCCGCGCCACCCGAGCCGACCGCCGACGGGCCCTGTCCCTACCTCGACCAGACGTTCGTCGAGGACACCAACGGCCAGCGCGTCGGCGAGACCAAGACCTCCGCCGACGACCCGCCGGCCTGCTTCTTCTACCGCTCCGACGGCGGCGTGCAGCTGACCGTCCAGGTCTACCGGGGTAAGGCCGCCGTCGCGAAGGCACTCGTCGACCAGGTCGCGCCGGTGGACACCGCCAACCCGGCCGAGCTCACCGGCGGGTGGACCGGCGGCGCGCAGCCGACCGACGAGGGCGCGGTGTACGCGGTCGCGAAGGAGGCCGTGGCGGTCGTGGTGGCCACCAACCAGGAGCAGACGATCAAGGCGAAGCTGGTCGCACAGGAGGCGATCACCGCGCTGGGGCTGTAGGGGTCGAGCACGGCACACGGCCCGCCAAGGGATCGCCTTGGCGGGCCGTGTGCGGTAGATCAGCCCTGCTTGGTCGTCGACTTCTGGGGCCGTTGCCCATTCGCGGCCGACGAAGACTCCGAGTCCTCGGCGGAAGACTCGTCCGCGCGGCTCCTCGGTTCCGGCACCGGAGTGGGCTCCGCCGACGCGGACCTGCCGCGCACCACGTACGCGACCCCGGCCGCGACGATCGCCAGCAGCAGTACCTTCGGCCACCGGCGCTTCTTGGGCGCCTCGGCGTCCTTCATGGCGGCCGCCTGCTCCTTGGCCTGCGCCTTCAACCTGGCCATCTCGGCCTTCATGGACGCCTTCAACTCCTTGGCGTCCTCGCGAGCCTGCTTGGCCGTCTTCGACGCACGCTTGGCCGGCTTGCTCTTCTTGGCGTCCTTGCGTGCCTGCTTGGCCGCCTTCGCGAGCTCCTTGCGGGTGTGCTTGGCCCTACGCGCCAACTTCTTGCGCGCCCGGCGCGTGGTTTTCACGACCTCCTCGCGCGCGAGCTCGGCGCCTTCGGCCAGCGCCACAGCCAGATGCTGGGGAGCGACACCCCGCTCCGTCAGCTTCCGGTCCGCGGCGTGCGCGGCCTTCGTCGTTGCGTCCGCACTTGCTTGACCAGCGCGTTTGGCGCTCCGGCGGACCGCGAGCCAGCCGGAGCCGACGGCCTTGCCGACCGTCTCTCCGGCCCGGGTCATGGCCTTCACATCGTCCATAGTGTGCTCCAGGGTGGCTTGGTCGGACACAGACCATCCTGCCCCTTCCCGAGCGATCTCGCTGCGGATGGCACGATGGCCAGGTGGCAGACAGCAATGGATCCCTCGTCGGAGTGACGGTCTCGTCCACCCTGCACACCTCGCGGGGTGACATCAGGATCAACCTTTTCCCTGATCACGCACCCAAGACCGTGTCGAACTTCGTCGGCCTGGCCAAGGGCACCAAGCAGTACACCCAGCGAAACGCCAAGGGAGAGACGTCCGGTCCGTTCTACGACGGCATGATCGTCCACCGGGTCATCGACGGCTTCATGATCCAGACCGGCGACCCGACCGGCACCGGGCGCGGCGGGCCCGGCTACCAGTTCGCCGACGAGTTCCACCCCGAGCTGCAGTTCAACAAGCCGTACCTGCTCGGCATGGCCAACCCGGGCGTCGCGAACAGCAACGGCTCGCAGTTCTTCATCACGGTCGCGCCGACGACCTGGTTGAACTTCAAGCACACGATCTTCGGCGAGGTCGCCGACCAGGAGTCCCGCAACGTCGTGGACGAGATCGCGAACACGCCGACCGCACCGCCACACGACAAGCCGGTCGAGGACATCGTGGTGGAGCGAGTGACCATCGATCGCGCAGAGGACTGAGTGTCGGTCAACCGGCAGCAGGACTTACCGGCGTGCGTTCGCCACCCGGACCGGCCGACCGGGTTGCGATGCGTGCGGTGCGACCGGCCGGCCTGTCCGGACTGCCTGCGTGAGGCCTCGGTCGGCTACCAGTGCGTCGACTGCGTGACCGAGGGCGCCCGCACGGTCCGCACGCCGCGCCCCGTCCGCCGCTTCCGGTCCGCCGGCGGGCCCCGGCTCGTCGTGGTGCCGACGCTGATCGTGGTCAACGTCGTCGCGTTCGCCGCGACCGCGATACAGGCGGGCAGCATCGTCGAGAACCAGGGGTCCGCGCTGTTCGTCGACGGCATGCTGGTGCCCGGCTACGTCGCGGCCGGCGAGTGGTGGCGCCTCGTCACCTCGGGCTTCCTGCACTTCGGCAACTACGGCGGCTACGGGCCGGTGCACCTGCTGTTCAACATGTTCGCGTTGTGGGTGATCGGCCGGGACCTCGAGGTCGCGCTCGGCCGTGGCCGGTTCCTCGCCGTGTACGCGCTCGCGCTGCTCGGCGGCTCGACCGTGATCATGCTGTTCGGCCCACTCGACGGTGGGGTGGCCGGCGCGTCCGGCGCGGTGTACGGCCTGTTCGGCGGCATCGCGGTGATGGTGTTCAAGGCCAGGATCAACCCGACGCCCGTGCTCATGCTGATCGCGATCAACATCTTCCTGAGCGTCACGTTGCCGGGCATCTCGCTGCTCGGCCACGTCGGCGGGTTGGTCGCGGGTGCCCTGGCCACCGCCGCCATGGTCTACGCGCCCCCGGTGCGGCGAACTCAGCTGCAGGCCGGCGCGTGCATGGTGCTCGGGCTCGCGATGATCGTGGCGATCGGCTTGCGCGGGGCGGTCCTGGACTGTGCGATCGACGCGCTGGGCCTCTACTGCGCCACCTAGCCGCCTGGCTCAGGTTCGCAGCTCCAGCAGCGCGTCGACGACGTCCCGCGGGTCCGCGCCGAGGTCCAGCCGGCCGAGTACGACCAGCGCCGGCACCTCGGCGCGCTCGGCGTCGAGCTCGACCGTGGCGACGTCCCGACCGAGCCGGCGGGTGCGGACGAGCCGCACGTTCACCTCGGCCCACGACCACCGGCGGGTGCTGGTCAGCCCGCGCACGGTGACCCCCGTCGAGTCGGCCGCGAGCCGGGGCCGGACCAGGACGCCGAACAGGCCGGCGACCGCGAGGACCAGGGCCACGGTGCCCAGCAGCAACCGACCGGGCGGATCGTCGGAGAACCAGGCCCACGCCGCCGCGGCCGCGGCCAGCACCCACGCCAGGGCCGCCAGCTCGGCCCTGGGCGCCCAGCTCCGCGCGGTCGGGACGGTCAACGGGCGTCACGCTCCGGATCGGCAAATCGAGTTATCCACAGCGGTTATCCACACTGGGGATGACTTACACCCTTGTGGTTCAGTCACACTGCGCTGAACGGGTGCATCCACGTGAAACGGGTATTGCCGGACGTCGGACGCTCAGCGCCACCGCATGGTCATCAGCAGTCCACCGATCATCAGCGCGAAGCCCACCGCGAAGTTCCAGTTGGCGAGGTCCTTCATGAGCGGGACGCTCTCGCCGGCGATGTAGTTGACCACGAGCCATGCCAGCCCCAGCAGCATCATCCCGAGCATGACGGCCACGTAGACCGGGTGGGATGGCCCTGCGGCCTTCACCTTCACCGGTGTACGTCGATCGGCGGGTGGTGTGTAGACCGCCTTCTTGCGAACCTTGGACTTGGGCATGGTCGTCCTCACCTGACGTGTAGCTTGAACGCATCCGTGAACGTGTTTGAACTAGTCCACTCCGCAACACGTTAACGTAGTTGAGCGGGTCGGCGAACCAACAGGTCGGGGACCGAAAGGAGCGCGCGTGGGCACTGTGCAGCACCTCGGTCACGGCGCGGGTCGCATCTCGGGGGACCTTGGTGACGTCGTCCCGTCCCCGCGGCCTCGGCCGGGCTCGCAGGTTCAGCATAAGCCCGACCGCGGTCGCTCGATCGTGCGCAACGCGGGCGAGGTGCTGATCACTCTCGGTCTCGTCGTGCTGCTGTTCGTGGTCTACGAGGTCTACTGGACCGACCTCGTCTCAGCGGGCAAGCAGCGCGACGCCACCAGCGCGCTGGACAGCAGGTGGGAGAACCCGAAGGCCGCCGACCCGCAGCGCAAGGACCACTTCCAGGGTTTGGGCGAAGGCGACGGCTTCGCGAAGATGTACATCCCGTCGTTCGGCGCCGACTTCCAGTTCACGATCGTCGAGGGCACCACCGGGGAGAGCCTCGAGATCGGTCCCGGCCACTACACGCAGACGGCCTACCCCGGCCAGCCCGGCAACTTCGCCGTCGCCGGCCACCGGGTCGGCAAGGGCGCGCCGTTCAACGACATCAACCTGATCCAGTCGTGCGACGCGCTCGTCGTGGAGACGCAGTACAGCTGGTTCGTCTACCGGATGCTGCCGCTCGCCGACGAGCGGGAAGGCTGGGCGCAGGGCAAGGGCGCCGACCCGAAGTGCAAGGGCGTGGCCCCGCTCGGCGGCCCGTACGCCGACCTCGTCGGCCAGCACATCGTGCTGCCGACCAACGGCGGCGTCATCGAACCGGTCCCGCCGAGTGGCGCCACCCCGCCGAGCAAGGGCGAGATGGCCTCGCTGATGACGCTCACGACCTGCCACCCCCGCTTCTCCGACAAGGAGCGCCTCATCGTTCACGCCGTGCTGACCAAGCAGTGGGCGAAGGATCCGAACAAGCCCAACGAGCGGCCGCCGGAGCTGGAGGAGACCGTCTGATGTACGCGTGGATCTGGCGACATCTGCCCGGTCCGGTCGCGGTGCGCGCGATGCTGGCGTTGGTGCTCGCCGCCGGCATGGTGGCGCTGCTGATGTTCGTGGTCTTCCCGTGGCTGGAGCCGTACCTGCCGTTCAACGAGGTCAGCGTCGAGTAGCGACCGCCCGGCCGGCGAGGCCCACGGCGAACACGCCGAGCCCCACCAGCACCGAGGTCGCGGGCAGCGTGGCCGCCAGCACGAGACAGCCGACCACACCCGTGACGTTCAGCGCGCGCGGCCAGCGGCGGTCGGCCCGGGGCTGGGTGTACGCGGACAGGTTGGCGATCGCGTAGTACACGAGCACGCCGAACGACGAGAACCCGATCATCTCGCGCAGGTCGGCCACGAGCACGATCGCGCACACCACGGCGGCGACCGCGAGCTCGGCGTGGTGCGGCACGGAGAACCGGGGGTGCACGGCGGCGAGCCCGCCCGGCAGGTCGCGGTTGCGGGCCATCGCGAGCGCGGTGCGGCCGACGCCCGCGATGAGCGCCAGCAGTGCGCCGAGGCTCGCCGCAGCCGCGCCGACCGTGACGATCCACGCCGGCCTGCCCGCCTCGCGCATGGCGTCGGCGAGCGGGGCGCTCGAGCCGGCCAGCCGCTCGGCGCCGAGAACGGCGAGCAGGGTGAGCGCGATGAGCAGGTACACCGCGAGCGCGACCGCCAGCGCGCCGAGGATCGCCCGCGGGATCGTCCGGCGTGGGTCGCGGACCTCCTCGCCCAGGGTGGCGATCCGTGCGTAGCCGGCGAACGCGAAGAACAGCAACCCGGCCGCCTGCAGCACTCCGCCCGGCGACGCCCCGGTGATGTCTACTTCGGACACGTCTGGAGTGGACAGTGTGACCGTTGTCAGCAGCACGGCGAGCACGATCGCCAGGAGGATCTTGGTGACCAGCGCGGTCCGGATGACGCCGCGGTAGTTGACCGCCGTCAGCGCCAGCACGGCTGCCACCGCGACCGGCTGGGCGAGACCGGGTGCGGTGTAGGAGGCGAAGGTCAGGGCCATCGCCGCGCAGCTGGCGGTCTTGCCGACGACGAAGCCCCAGCCGGCCGTGAACCCCCACCACGGGCCGAGCCGTTCCCTGCCGTAGAAGTAGGTTCCGCCCGAGGTCGGGTACGCGGCGGCCAGCTGTGCGGAGGCGACCGCGTTGCAGTAGGCGACGAACCCCGCGATCAGCAGCGCGACCGGCACCAGGCCGCCGGCGCTCGCCGCGGCCGGGGCGAACACCGCGAACACGCCGGCTCCGAGCATCGAGCCGAGTCCGATGGCGGTCGCGTCCACCGGACCGAGTCGTCGCGCCAGCGGCACGGGCACCCCCTGGGTGTGGTTAAGAAGTATGTTGTCAGCCATGCGCGTGCTGGTGGTCGACAACTACGACAGCTTCGTCTACAACCTCGTGCAGTATCTGGCCCAGCTCGGGGCCGAGTGCGTGGTGCGGCGCAACGACGACGCGGAGCTCACCGCGCCGGACGCGCTCGCCGGGTTCGACGGGGTTCTGGTCAGCCCCGGCCCGAGCACGCCGGAACGCGCGGGTGCGAGCATCGACGTCGTCCGCCGGTGCGCGGACGGGTCGGTGCCGGTGTTCGGCGTGTGCCTGGGCCACCAGGCGATCGGCGTGGCCTGGGGTGCGGTCGTGGACCGTGCGCCCGAGCTGTTGCACGGCAAGACGAGCCAGGTCCACCACAAGGGCGTGGGCGTGCTGGCCGGCCAGCCGGACCCGTTCACCGCGACCCGCTACCACTCGCTGACCGTGCTGCGCGACACGATTCCCGACGACTTCGAGATCACCGGCGAGACCGACACCGGCATCGTGATGGCGATGCGCCACCGCGAGCTCCCCGTGGAGGGCGTGCAGTTCCACCCGGAGTCCGTGCTGACCGAGGGCGGCCACCGCATGCTGGCCAACTGGCTCGCGGCCAGCGGCCACCCGGTCCCCGAACATCGCGTGACCGAGCTGACCGACCAGCTGCGCACCCTCGCGGACGCCGCCACGACGAGCTAGCCGGGCGGATGTCGGGGACCGTGCCGCCGAGGCCTGGCGGGTGATCGCAGTGGACCTCCTCGACGACCTCGTCCTCGCCGCCCAGGACCGCGCGCACGTAGGCCCGCACCAGGCCCCGGGACCCGCGCCGGGACCGCCGCGCGGCCGCCACCACGACCCGGTCCGGCGGACACCGGCCGAGCCGAGCAGCGTCACACGGTCGTCGGACACGTCGAGCCGGTGCACGTGCCCGGGGCCGCACCGCCGGGCCCACCGCAGACCGCCGGAACGCCGCCGTGGCCGGCACGTCGATGACCTCGCCGGCCGGGTCGAGCAGCGCCGGACCCGCCATCGCCTCCGGGCCGCCGGCAGACCCGACGACGCGACGTCGTCGACCAGACAGTGGCCCGCCTCCGCGGCGGCCATCGCGGCCGGCCAGTCCCGCGCCGGCGGGCCGGTGAGCGCCACGCCTTCGGAGCCGACGAGCGGCACGCCCGCGCGTGCGGACCACTCCGCCCACCGCGTCCGGGCGTTCGCCGCTTACCCGACCAGACCGGGATCGGCGTGCGCCAACCGGAAGATCCGGGAGCTGCCGGCCGAGCGGGCCGCCATCGGCACGCCCGCCTCGAGGCACCCGACCTCGCCCACCGCGAAGTTCCAGGGCGCCGCGCCGCGGGCAACGCGTCCGCGGTCGCCAGGCCGATCACCCGGCGCCGACGACCGCGAGCCGCATTCGTCAGCCCGGCTTCGTCAGCGCCGGCCGACTCCCAGCTCGTCGGCGATCGTGATCCCGATCGTCTCGTCCTTGTCGATCTCCTGACCCTCGCCGAACTCCGCGTCGATGATCCGGTTGAACTCGGCCGGGTCGTCGGTCTCGCCGCTGCGGGGGTTGAACTGGCCGGTCCAGCCGAGCTGGCGCAGTGCCGCCTCCGCCTCGGCCTGGGTCGCCCCCAGGATGTTCGGCATCGTGAACTGGTCCTCGTCATCGTTCTCGCCGTTCGACACCTTCAGATTGACCGTCGTGCCCGGCGGCTCCTCGGAGTTCTTCGGATCCTGATCGACGACCGTCCCCTCCGGCTGGTCGGAGTCCACCTCCTCCACCTCGACCTGGAAGCCGAGGCTCTCGAGGTTGGCGCGCGCGGTGTCGACGTCCTGGCCGGTCAGGTCCGGAACGTTGACCTCTTCCTGCTCCTTGCCGACGATCAGCTTCACCGAGCTGCCCTTGGGCACCGGCTGCCCGACGGTCGGGTCGGTGGCGATGACCTTGCCGACGTCATCGGGGTCGTCGACCTCCCGCTCCTCCTGCTCCGGAGCGACCCCGAGGCCCTCGTCCTTGAGCAGCTGGCGCGCCTCCTCCGGCGAGCGGCCGGTCACGTCGGGGACGTTGACCTTCTCCGCCGGGGCGCCGACGAGCAGGGTGAGCCGGTCGGTCTTCTTCATCTTCTCGCCCGGTGCCGGGTCGGAGTCGATGACCTTGCCGACGCTGTCGGGCCCGCACCGTCCCGGCTGGCCGTCCGGGGAGGCCTGGCACGGCACCGACTCCAGGGTCACCTCGAAGCCCTGGTCGGTGAGGTCGCGCTGGGCCTCGTCGGCGATCTGGCCGACCACGTTGGGCACCGTGACCTCGTTGGACACCGGTTCGCTGCTGAACACCGTGGCCATGAGCCATGCGATGAACCCGATCAGGGCGAGCGCGAGCGCGGCCACCAGGGCGATGATCCAGCCCTTCTTGCGCCGGCGCCGCCGCTCCTCCTCCTCGTCCTCGTACGGGTCGTAGTCGTCGTAGTTGTTGGCGAGCGCCGCCGGGCGGTGCCGGCCCCGGGTCGTCTCGGGCGAGCGGCCCTGCGACATGATCGTGGTGCGCTCGTCGTCGGTCATCACCATCGGCGCGTGCGGCCGCTGGTTGGACAGCACGCGGACGAGGTCCGTGCGCATCTCGGCGGCCGACTGGTACCGGTTGGGCGCGCCCTTGGACATCGCCTTCAGCACGATCGCGTCCAGCGCCGGCGAGACCCGGGAGTTGAGCGCCGAGGGCGGCTTCGGGTCCTCCCGGACGTGCTGGTAGGCCACCGCGACCGGGGAGTCCCCGGTGAACGGCGGCTCGCCGGTGAGCAGCTCGAACAGCACGCAGCCGGCCGCGTAGACGTCGCTGCGCGCGTCGACCGCCTCGCCGCGTGCCTGCTCGGGGGAGAGGTACTGGGCGGTGCCGATCACCGCGGCGGTCTGGGTGACCGCGGCCTGCCCGTCCGCGACCGCGCGGGCGATGCCGAAGTCCATCACCTTGACCGCGCCGGTCTTGGTGATCATCACGTTGGCGGGCTTGACGTCCCGGTGCACGATGCCGTGCCGGTGCGAGAAGTCCAGTGCCGCGGAGACGTCGGCCATGATCTCCATCGCACGCTGGCCGGGCAGCGGGCCTTCGGTCTTCACGATGTCGCGCAGCGTCCGGCCGTCCACGTACTCCATGACGATGTAGGGCAGCGGGCCGTGCTCGGTCCTGGTCTCGCCGGTGTCGTACACGGCGACGATCGCTGGATGGTTCAGCGCCGCGGCGTTCTGCGCCTCGCGCCGGAACCGCTCCTGGAACTGCGGATCGCGGGCCAGGTCGGCACGCAGCACCTTGACGGCGACGTCCCGCCCGAGGCGGACGTCCCTACCACGGTGGACCTCGGACATGCCACCGTAGCCGAGCACCTCGCCCAGCTCGTACCGATTGGAGAGCAGTCTCGGAGTGGTCATCGGTATGTCGTCTCGATCCTCGTCTGCAGCTGCGCTGCGCGTGCGCCAATCATGCCCGACATGTGCTCCCGGCTACGGCAAATCATCGCTACGGGCCTTCTTCCTCGTCGCAAAAGATCGGGACCTCGGTCCCGACCCGCAACGGCCCGTCCGCGTCGATCTCGATGACCGTGCAGTTGTCCGGGTCGTCCGGCTCGCGTCCGCCTTGGGCCACGACCACCGGGACGAGCCCCTCGCGCTCCAGACTCTCCGCGGCGTAGGACGCCGGCCTGCCGATGAACTTGCGGTCATCCACCTCGACGAACTCGCCCGGTTCCGGTTCGTCGTGGCTCGGTATCGGCGTGTTGCCCGGCTGAGCTCCAGCGCCTGCGCCGCCGTCATTGTCCTCGTCTCCGACCGGGCTCGACGACTCCGGTCTGGATTCGCCGCCCGTACCCCGATCCCCGTCCGCCAGCATGGCGATCCCGAAGCCCGCCAGCGCCAGGAGTAGCACCGCCAGGACAACGATCAGAACCCACATCGCGGTGCGGTTTCGCCGTGGCGTTGGTGGCGGGCCGAGTGGGAACGAGCCCGTGCCCGGCGCCTGGTGCGGCGCACTCGGCGGGCCGATCGGCAGCATGGCCGGGTTGCTCGCGTTCGCCGGTCCGCGGTTGGGAGTCAGCGCCCGGCCGGACGGCGTCGGCAGCGGGTGCCCGGAGCGCACCGCGGCCACCGCGGCGGCGAACTCCCCGCCGCTGCCGTAGCGCCGCGCCGGGTCCTTCACCAGCGTCGCCTCGACCACCGCGCGCGCGTGCGGCGGGACGTCCGGCGGCAGCGGCGGCGGCATGTCCCGGATGTGCATCATCGCGACGGTCACCGCGTTCTCCGACAGGAACGGCCGGTGCCCCGCGAGGCACTCGTAGCCGACCACCGCGAGCGAGTAGACGTCGCTCGCCGGCTCGGCCTCGTGCCCGAGGGCCTGCTCCGGGGCGATGTAGTGAGCGGTGCCCATGACCATGCCGGAACGGGTCACCGGAGCCGCGTCGGCCGCCTTGGCGATGCCGAAGTCGGTGAGCTTCACCGTGATCCGGCCGTCGGCGTTCGGCGTCACCATGATGTTGCCGGGCTTGACGTCCCGGTGGACGTAGCCGCGCTCGTGCGCGGCCTGCAGCGCGTTGCCGGCCTGCTCGAGGATCTCCAGCGTCCGCTCCGCGCCGATCCGCCGCTCCTTGGCCAGGATCGCCGCGAGCGGGTCGCCCTCGACGAGCTCCATCACCAGGTACGCGGTGTCCTTCGGGCCGTCCACGACCGCCGCCGTCTCGCCGTAGTCGTGCACCGCGGCGATGCCCGGATGGTTCAGCGAGGCCGTGGTACGCGCCTCCGTGCGGAAGCGGTGCAGGAACTCCGCGTCCCCGCACAGCTCCGGCTTGAGCACCTTGATGGCCACGCGCCGGTCCAGCCGGGTGTCCGCGGCCTCCCAGACCTCGCCCATGCCGCCGACGGCGATCCGGCGCGACAGCCGGTACCGCTCGGCGAGGAGCTGGCCTGACGTCAGCATGTGCTCAGTTCCCCCCGGAAAGCGCGGCGTTGATGGTCGCCCGACCGATCGCGGCGGACAGCTTGCCGCCCGTCGCCGCCACGTCAGTGCTTTCTACCACCACGGCGACCGCGACCTGAGGGTCGTCCGCCGGCGCGAACGCCACGTACCACGCGTATGGCGGGGTGTTCTTCGGGTCTGCCCCGGTCTCGGCGGTACCGGTCTTCGAGGCGATCGTGAGGTCGCCGCGCTTCCCGTCGCCGCCGGTGTTCTCCTCGGAGAGGATCATCATGTCGCGAAGCTGTTCGGCGGTATCGGACGAGATCGCCTCGCCCTCGTCCTCTTCCTCGAAGTCGGAGATGGTCGACAGGTCCGGCGCGAGCACCTGCTGCACCAGCTGCGGGCGCATCCGCACGCCGTCGTTGGCGATCGTGCCGGCGATGACCGCGTTCTGCAGGGCGCTCAGCCGGACGTCGCGCTGGCCGATGCCGCTCTGATACAGCGAGGGCTCGTCGACGATGTCGAGGCAGTTCCCGTCCGACTGCGGCCCGATGCAGGAGGTCACCACCGACATCGGGATCGTCAGGTCGGTCTGGCCGATGCCGAAGGCCGTCGCCTGGTCCCGCAGCTTGTCCTCGCCCTCCTGGACGGCCAGCTGGGCGAACGCGGTGTTGCAGGACAGCTGGAGCGCGGTCTCCATGGTCGCGGTCTGCCCGCCGCCGCACGAGTTGCCGGCGTAGTTCGACAGGCACCGACTGCTGCCGCCGGACGGGTCGCACGGGTCGCCCGTGATCACGTCGATGCCGGCGGACGCGGTCAGCTGGTAGTTCGTGTCCTTGCCGTCCTCAAGCGCGGTCGCCGCGGTGACGAGCTTGAACGTCGAGCCGGGCGCGTAGTTCTCCGAGATCGCCCGGTTCCGCATCGGCTTGTTCGGGTTCTTGTCGTCCCGGTACCGGTTGTACGCCTGCTCCTGCTCGCGCCCGTCGTGCACGGCCAGCTGGTTCGGGTTGAACGACGGCGTGGAGACCATGCCGAGGATCTCGCCGGTCCGCGGCCGCAGCGCCACCACCGCGCCCTTGAAGCCGTTCGAGGTCATCGCCTGGTAGGCGGCCTTCTGGACCTTCGAGTCGATCGTGGTGACGATGTTGCCGCCGCGCGGGTCCCGGCCGGTGATCAGGTCGGACAGCCGGCGGACGAAGAGCCGGTCGTCGGACCCGTTGAGGATCTCGTCCTCCTCGCGCTCGAGGCCGGTCGCGCCGTAGCGAACCGAGTAGTAGCCGGTCACCGGCGCGTACATCGGCCCGTTCGCGTACACCCGCTGATAGCGCAACGGGTCGTCGGTGGACTTGACATTGGCGATGATCACCTCGTCGGAGGTGACGATCCGGCCGCGCTGGCGGGAGTACTCCTCCAGCAGCACCCGCTGGTTGCGCGGGTCGTTGCGGTATTCGTCGGCCTTGACGACCTGGATGTAGGTCGCGTTGGCGAGCAACAGGACGATCATCGCCAGCATGGCGAGGCCCACGCGGCGCAGTGGGGTGTTCATGACGGACGCTCCACCATCACGGTGCCCGCATCGGCGATCGGAACCTGCTGGGCGGGCTTGGGCTTCGCACCGGTCTGCGGGCGCCGCGCCGCGTCGGAGATCCGCAGCAGCAGCGCCACCAGCACGTAGTTGGCGAGCAGCGACGAGCCACCCGCGGACAGGAACGGCGCGGTGATGCCGGTCATCGGGATCAGCTTCGTGACCCCGCCGACCACCACGAAGACCTGCATGATCAGCGCGAACGACAGACCGCCGCCGAGCAGCTTGCCGAACGTGTCGCGGACCGCGACGGCACTGCGCATCCCGCGCATCGCCAGCATCATGTAGACGAGCAGCAGCGCGGACAGCCCGATGAAGCCGAGCTCCTCGCCGATCGCCGCGGTGATGAAGTCGCTGTTGGCGAGCGGCACCATGTCCGGCCGGCCGGCGCCGAGGCCGGTGCCGCCGACCCCGCCGGTGCCCAGCCCGAACAGTGCCTGCGCGATCTGGTAGCCGCCGCTGCTGTAGTCGGCGAACGGGTCGAGCCAGTTGGCGACGCGGAGCTGCACGTGGGCGAAGATCTGGTAGGCGACCAGGCAGCCGGCGGCGAACAGCGTCAGGCCCACGCCCACCCAGATGCCCCGCTCGGTGGCCACGTAGAGCATCACCAGCACGGTGCCGAAGAACAGCAGCGAGGTGCCGAGGTCCTTCTCGGCGACCAGCACCATCACCGAGACCGCCCAGCAGAACAGGATCGGCCCGAGGTCGCGTGCCCGTGGCAGGTCGATGCCGAGCACCCGCCGGCCGGCCGCCATGAACAGGTCGCGCTTGGACACCAGGAACGCCGCGAAGAAGATCAGCAGCAGGATCTTGGCGAACTCACCCGGTTGGATCGACACCGGCCCGAACCGCAGCCAGATCTTCGCGCCGTTGATCGTCGGCGCGATCACGCCGGGCAGCACCGCCGGCAGCGCCAGCAGGAACAGCCCCACCAGACCGAACGTGTAGCCGTAGCGGGTGAGCGTGCGGTGGTCCTTGACCAGGTGGAGCACGACCAGGAACAGCACCAGCGCGACCGTCGTCCACAGGATCTGCTTCGAGACGGTGTTCTCGAACTCCGAGTCCGACTGCAACGCGGCCGCGGCTTCGGCGAGGTCGATCCGGTAGAGCATCACCAGGCCGATGCCGTTCAGTAACGCGACGCACGGCAGGATCAGCGGGTCGGCGAAGGGTGCCCACTTCCGCACGGCCGCGTGCGCGATGCCGAACAGCGCGAGGTAGGCCAGGCCGTACCAGACGAGGCGGATCGTGAGGGTCTGCTGCTGATTCGCCTCCACGAGCATCAGCGCGCCGGTGACCAGCCCGGCCGCGAACGCCAGCATCGCCAGTTCGGTACCACGCCGGGTCGGAGCCGATCTGCCTGGCGCCTCACTGCCCTGCGCTGCCAACACTGGCCCCGGCTGCGCCATCAGCCGCCGCCCTCGTCCCCGCGCGGCTTGCGACAGTTGACCCCGGGTTCCGGTTCGGCCGTCGTCGAGGTCGCCGACGGAGTTTGGGTGGTCGTGCCACCGGCCGGTGGCCTGCCCTGGGTCGGTCTGTTCGTCGTCGTCGGCGGAGCCGGGTCGCCCGCCTCGCGCTCCTGCTGCTTGATCAGCGACTCACAGGTCGGCAGCGGGTACTTCGTGCGCAGGTCCTGGATGAACTGGCGGGCGTCCGGGACGTTGTCGAAGCTCTCGGTCCCCGACCGCACGGCATCGCGGCCGAGTTGGCGCAGGTCGTCGACGTAGAACTTGTCGCACGTCGGCACGTCGGGGTCGCACGAGCCCTGCACCTGGGTGTTCAGCGAGATGCCGAAGATGCTGCCGCGCACCCCCTGGAAGATCGCGATCTCGCCGTCGTCGGCCTCGCCTACGTAGTACTGCTTGTTCACCACGATCCAGGTCGCGACCGCGCCGCCGGCCAGCACCAGCAGCACCAGCATGAGCAGTACCAGCAACCGGATCCGCTTGCGCCGCTTGGCCTTCGGGTCCGGCGGCGGCTCGGTCTGCTCGGCCCGTACCGGCTCGATGCGCGGCGAGGTGATCGCGCCCGCGCGCGAGGCCGGCGAGTCCGGCGGCGGCTGGTCGTCCTGCCCGTTGCCCGCGGCGCCACCCACGATGGGGGCGTCCTCGCCGAAGTCGATGTCCACGACGTCGGCCACGATCACGGTGACGTTGTCCGGCCCGCCGCCCTTGAGCGCGAGCTCGATCATCCGATCGGCGCAGGCCTGCGCGTCCGGGATCTTGATCGTCTCCGTGAGCGTCTCATGGGTGACCACGCCGGACAGGCCGTCCGAGCACAGCAGGTACCGGTCGCCCGCGCGCGCCTCGCGGATGGTCAGGTTCGGCTCCACCTCGTGCCCGGTCAGCGCCTTGAGCAGCAGCGAGCGTTGCGGGTGGGTGGCCGCCTCGTCCTCGGTGATCCGGCCCTCGTCGATGAGCGACTGGACGAACGTGTCGTCATGGGTGATCTGCGCGAACTGGCCGTTGCGCTGTAGGTAGGCCCGCGAGTCGCCGATGTGCACGAGCCCGATCCGGCTGCCGGCGAACAGGACCGCGGTGAGCGTGGTGCCCATGCCGTCGAGCTCGGGATCGCCCGCCACCAGCTCGGCGATCGCGCCGTTTCCCGCCTGTGTGGCCTCCCGGAGCTGCCCCAGCAGATCCTCGCCCGGCTCGTCGTCGTCGAGCGGCGCCAGCGCGGCGATGACCACCTTGCTGGCGACCTCGCCCGCGGCGTGCCCACCCATGCCGTCGGCGAGCGAGAGCAGTCGGGGGCCCGCGTACACGGAGTCCTGGTTGTTGGAACGGACCAGGCCCCGGTCGCTGCGGGCCGCATAGCGAAGGACGAGGGTCATGACCGTAGCTCGATCACCGTCTTGCCGATTCGGATCGGGGCCCCAAGAGGCACCCGGAGGGGTGCCGTGACCTTAGCCCGGTCAAGGTAAGTCCCGTTCGTCGAGCCCAGATCTTCCACGTACCAGTCCGTTCCCCGCAACGAGATCCGCGCGTGTCTGGTGGACGCGTAGTCGTCGTCGAGGACCAACGTGGAATCGTCCGCTCGGCCGATCATGATCGGCCGGCCGTCCAGCGAGATCCTGGTCCCGGCAAGCGCGCCGTGCGTCACCACGAGTTGTCTGGGGGCCTTGCCGCCGCCCCTGGCCTTCTTTCCGGTGCCGCGGCGGAAACCCGGGACCGCGACCTTCAGTCCGGCCGCCGCGTAGAGGTCGGACCGTACGATCCGCAAGGCGGCCAGCACGAACAACCAGAGCAGGGCGAGGAACCCTGCTCTGGTTAGCTGCACAACAAGCTCTGGCACCTGCTGCGAACGCTCCCGCCGGTAGGGGTCGGTTGATATGGGGTACTGGCACCGGCACCCGTCGGGTGCCTGTGCTCAGTATTGATGGTCGCTCTACGCGGCCTGAAGTCAGCCCTGGGTACGGAACACCAGCGACGAGTGCCCGATGCGGATGACGTCGCCGTCCGCCAGCTGCCAGGTCTGTACCGGCGTGCCGTTGACCGTGGTGCCGTTGGTCGAACCGAGGTCCGCGAGGGTGGCGCTCTGGCCGTCCCAGGTGATCTCCAGGTGCCGGCGCGAGACGCCGGTGTCGGGCAGCCGGAAGTCGGCGTCCTGGCCGCGGCCCACGACGTTGCCGCCCTGCTTGAGCGAGTACGTCCGGTTCGAGCCGTCGTCCAGCTGCAGGCTCGCGTTCAGCTGCCGCGGGCCGGTCTGCACCGCCGGCGGCGCGTAGCTCTGCTGGGCGTACGGGTCACCGCCGCCCTGGCCGTAGCCCTGCTGGTAGCCCTGCTGGCCGTAGCCCTGGTCGTAGCCCTGCTGCTGGCCGTAGCCCTGCTGCTGGCCGTAACCCTGGTCATAGCCCTGCTGCTGGCCGTAACCCTGGTCGTACCCCTGCTGGCCATAGCCCTGCTGTTGCCCGTAACCCTGGTCGTAGCCCTGCTGCTGGCCGTAGCCCTGCTGCTGGCCGTAACCCTGGTCGTAGCCCTGCTGGCCGTAACCCTGGTCGTAGCCGCCTTGCTGGCCGTAGCCCTGGTCATAACCTTGCTGCTGGCCGTAGCCGTACTGCTGTCCGTAGGGATCGCCCTCGGGCGGCTGGCCGTAGCCGGGAGGCTGGCTCATGGATCGGTCTCCTGCGTTGCGGGGTGGTGCTGACCGCTTTCCCGAAGCCTTCTTGACGTCCGGGTCGACGGCCGAGCGTATTCGAAACTGTCCGGTGTGCAGCGCGCCGGAGCGCTCCAGGGAGACTACGACGTCACCATAGGTGTCCCATTGGTGCTCGGAGAGATACTCCTTCACACAGTCCGCGAGCAGCGCTGTTGTGCGGTCTTCATCGCCAGCGAAGTTGTCGAAGTCGGCCGCACCCAGTTGCACTATGTAATGGTTGGGTGCCAGCTGTCGACCCCCAGCCAGCTCGCGAACGTTGACCTCACCTTCACGCAGCAGCGCCTGTGCCACCTCTTGGGGCACGACGTTGCCACCGAACACGCGAGCGAAAGAGTTGCCCACGAGGTTCTCCAACTTGCGGTTCAGCCGCTGTCCGATGCCCATGGGTACCTCCTTCCGCGTACGTGTTCCTTGGTCGATCGTATCCGTGTCCGGCCTGGAGGACAGTGCGATGTGTAAACCCGATTCTGGAGCGTGTAGGCTTCGCGACGTTCCCGCTCGGGCGAGTGGCGGAATGGCAGACGCGCACGGTTCAGGTCCGTGTGTCCGTAAGGACGTGGGGGTTCAACTCCCCCCTCGCCCACCTTGTTCGATGCTTTAGGCATCTTCCCCCCTTTCCATCTCGTTCTGGGGGGCGACCCCCAGACCCCCACGGTGCGTGCTCCCTCCTGACCCGGCGTGGGTGCGTTTGTGCGTTTACCAGCACAGTTGATCACCACAGGGCGGTGCTCGCGCACCGCCCTGTGGTCGCTGCTGCGGTTGCCTCTGGCGAACGCGCTCGCTTGGGTCGTGGGGCTCTGTTGGTTGACGTTGGTGGGGGCTTGGGGTTGCTCAGTCGGCTCTCGGCCCTTCACGAAGTTGCCGTCACGCTTGCCATTTGTCGGGCGCGCTGTCCCGGGATCCTTGGTGTGCCTACGGTTTCGACCGCTGTTGGCGGATCGTGGGGTCGGTCACCGTCCGCTGGACGGATCACGCACCGCTTCGACGTCGGTTCGGACGGTGGCCGGAATTCGACCGGTCGCCGTGGGAATACCTCCGTTCGTCGTGGGCCGGACGGGTGAGTGGTTCGCCGGGCGGTCGCGTGCCTTCGTTCCGTGTTCAACCGTGAGGACGAGACGAGCCCTTGGGGGACAACGACTTCCCGGGCTCTCCGTCCCGTGTGGGTAAGGCGCGGCACCGAAAGGGCTGTGCGGCAACGGAAGAGTGGATCTTTCCTGGTGTGACGCGGATAGCTCAGTGCAACCCTCGGTGCCACCGAGCGTTCAACCATCCAGCCCACGACTCACCCAGACGGCGGCACAGCCGGGCAGAAGTCCCAATACCGGTCGTCGACCGGTCACCGACAGCTCGGCGCCGTCGGTCGCAGGAGGGACGTTCTCGTCTGCGTCTGACGCGCTGCCAACTGGTACGCCAGACATGTACCAAAAAACGCCGCGTCTGGCAGGGGATGGCTTGAACGGCGCGACGGTAGCGGAGAGGGCTGAGTTCGTGACGGGCATTCCAGGGCGAACGGCGGCAGTGGACAACCTGACGGCCGTGCCGTCGCCCCTTGTTCCTTCCGTTGAACTGCCGGCACAGGTCCACGAGCTGGCCGCCACGGCAGCGCGGGAGCTCGGTTGGCAGGGGGTCGTGCTGCCGGAGATGAAGCTGTTGGGCCGGCGGGTCAACCTGGTCGCCCAGCTGATGCCGGACGCGCATGCCGAGCGCATCTGCCTCGGGCAGGGACCGGAGGTCGACCGGGCGACCGTGTCCACCTGGGTCTGGCCGGAGTTCTCCGGCAAGGTTCCCGAACCCGCCGTGCGCATCGTGGGTGCGCTCGCGGTCACCCGCCACTGGCGCACCGGCCTCGTCAACGCCGTGCCGTTCCTGCGGTACTGCGACGCGGCCGTGGTGCTGCCGATGTCGGTGGTGATCACCAACGACTACCTCGTCAACTGCCTGCCGCGGGCCCGCGCGTACGGCGTCGGCGTGCTGAGCGCCGAGCCGGGCCCCGAGGTCACGCTCGACCTCGCGGTGCGCGGTGACCGGGCACCGGCCGGCGTCGACGGCACGCACCGGTGGATCAACGAGCTGGCCTACGAGCAGATCCTCGCCACGACCTGATGCGTGTCGTCATCGCGGGCGGGCACGGGAAGATCGCGCTGCGACTGACCAGACTGCTCGCGGACCGCGGCGACACCGTCGTCGGCATCGTGCGCAACCCCGACCACGTCGCGGACGTCCGGGCGGCCGGCGGTGACGCCGCCGTCCTCGACCTCGAGCAGACGACCGTCGACCAGGTGGCCGAGGTCCTCGCCGGCGCCGAAGCGGTCGTGTTCGCCGCGGGCGCCGGGCCGGGCAGCGGCGCCGCCCGCAAGGACACCGTCGACCGCGCCGCCTCCGTGCTCTTCGCCGACGCCGCGGAGGCGGCCGGTGCTCGCCGCTTCGTCCAGATCAGCGCCATGGGTCTGGACCGCGCGGGCGACTCGGGCATGGACGAGGTGTTCGCCGCCTACCTCCGGGCCAAGGCCGCCGCGGACGCGGACCTGATGCCCCGCAGTCTGGAGTGGACGGTCCTGCGACCGGGCCGGCTCACCGACGATCCCGGGGTCGGCGCGGTCACTCTCGCCGAGTCCGTGCCGCGTGGTGCGGTCACCCGCGACGACGTCGCCACCGTGCTCGTCGGCCTGCTCGACCACCCGGCAACGGCCGGCACGGTGCTGGAGCTCGTCGGCGGCGAGACACCGATCGACCGGGCTCTCGCCGAGTACGCCTGACTCCTCGCGCCGCCGTCCGCTCGACAGCCCGCCACCGTCCACTGAGCACGGTGTGACCACGGTCCCGCGGCCGACCGGTAGGTCCACTCCCGCCCGTCGACGGAAACCGACCGCTCACCGCTTGGCGCGTCACGCGGCGGCGCTTACCCCGACCCGACACAGCCCGAACGTCAGCGGAGTTTGCCGAGAACCCGATCCAGGTAGGGATTCGCGAACACCCCGGAAGGGTCCACAGTGGTCCGCAGGTCGACGAAGTCGTCGAACCGCGGGTAGCGCTCGCGCAGCGCGGCCGCGTCGAGCGTGTGCAGCTTCCCCCAGTGCGGCCGGCCGCCCACGCCGGCGACGATCGACTCGAACAGGTCGAAGTACGCCCGGTACGGCATGCCGATGAACTGGTGAACCGCCACGTATGCCGAGTCGCGTTGGTACGCCGTGGAAAGCCAGATGTCGTCGGCCGCCGCGACGCGGATCTCCACCGGGAACATCACCGGGTCGGCGAGCTCGGGCACCCGCCGGCGCAGCTCCGCCAGCACCTCGCCCAGCGCCGCCCGCGGCACCGCGTACTCCGACTCGACGAACCGCACGTTCCGGTTGGTCACGAAGACCCGATGCGAGATGTCCCGATAGGACCGTTCGGACAGAACCGTCGACGACAGCTTGTTCAGCGGCCGCACCAGCTTCGGCACGCGGCGGCCGAGCCGGCACACCGCGCCGAAGACCCGGTTCTCCATCAGCTCGTACTCGACGAACCGTCGCGGCCCGGACAGCGGTGCCGGCGGCGTGCCGGCCGGCAGCCGGTTGTCGCGCTTCGTCAGTGCCTTGGGGCCGTAGGGAAACCAGTAGAACTCGAAGTGGTCGTTGTCCGCACAGTTCTCGTCGAGCGCCTCGAGCACCTCGTCGAGCGGCTCGGGCCGTTCCTCGGCGGCGAGCACGAACGACGGCTCGGTCCGCAGCGTCACGGCGGAGATCACGCCGAGCGCGCCGAGCCCGACCCGGCCGGCGGCGAACAGCTCGGGCCGCTCGGTCGCCGAGCACGTGACGACCGATCCGTCGGCGAGCACCAGCTCCAGCCCGGCGACCTGGGTGGCGATGCCGCCGAACCGCGCGCCGGTGCCGTGCGTGCCGGTGGAGATCGCGCCGGAGATCGTCTGCGCGTCGATGTCGCCGAGGTTGGTCATGGCGAGTCCCAGCCGGTCCAGCTCCGCGTTCAGGGTGCGCAGCGTGGTGCCGGCCCGCACCGTGACGAGCCCGGTGTCCGTCTCGGTGTCCAGGTCGGCGGCGGTGACCCCGGTCCAGGCGCCGAGGTCCAGCGCGACGTCGTGGGCGGCGCCGACCGCGGTGAAGGAGTGCCCGCTGCCGCGCGCCCGGACCGTCTTCCCGGCCCGTGCGGCCCGGGTGACCGCGCCGGCGAGCTCCTCGAGGTCGCGCGGCCGGACGACGTCGGTGGCGACGGCGGACTCGGTGCCGGCCCAGTTACGCCAGGCGGTCGTTGGTGCCACGGGATCCTCCCAGGTCGTACGGTGGGTGCGTGCCCCCAGTGAGACACCGGGATACACACCGGGAAACGCACCGGTCGCGGCTGGACGCGGCGACCAAGCACCTGGACCCGCCGCTCGCCGTCGCCGATCTGGACGCATTCGACCACAACGCGGCGGACCTGGTGCGGCGTGCCGCCGGCCGGCCGATCCGGGTGGCCAGCAAGTCGGTGCGCTGCCGGTTCCTCCTCGAGCGCGTGCTGCGCCGGGACGGCTTCACCGGCGTGATGGCGTACTCGCTGCCCGAGGCGCGCTGGCTCGTGCGCCAGTGGCGGGACACCGACCTGGCGGACGTCGACGTCCTCGTCGCATATCCGACCACGGACCACGCGGCGCTGCGCATGCTGGCCGACGACGAGCATGCCCGCGCGCGGGTGGCGATCATGGTCGACTCGATCCCGCATCTGGACCTGGTCGACGCGGCGCTCGGCGTCGGGCATGCCGACATCCGGGTGTGCCTGGAGCTGGACGTGTCCTGGCGGCCGGTGTTCGGCCTCGACGTCGCGCACGTCGGCACGCGCCGTTCCCCGGTGTTCACGGTGCCGCAGGCGGTCTCGCTCGCGAAGGCGGTGGCCGGGAGGCCGGGGTTCCGGCTGGTCGGTCTCATGGGCTACGAGGGCCAGATCGCGGGCCTGGGCGACCGTCCGGCCGGCAAGCCCGTGACGGGGGCGGTGCTGCGTTGGATACAGGGCCGTTCGGCGCGGGAGTTGACCGCTCGGCGGAGAGAGGTGGTGGCCGCGATACGGGAGGTCGCCGAGCTGGAGTTCGTCAACGGCGGCGGGACGGGGAGTATCGAGACGACGGGCCTCGACGAGTCGGTCACCGAGGTGGCGGCCGGCTCCGGGCTGATCGGTCCGACGCTGTTCGACAACTACCGGCGGTTCACGCCGGTGCCGGCCGTGCTGTTCGCGCTGCCGGTGGTGCGCAAGCCCCGGCGCGCGATCGCGACCCTGTTCGGCGGCGGCTACGTCGCGTCGGGCGCGGCGGGCAAGGACCGCCTGCCGAGGCCGTACCTGCCGGCGGGCCTCGAGCTGCTGGGCGTGGAGGGCGCGGGCGAGGTGCAGACGCCGGTGACCGGGCGGGCGGCGCGGGACCTGCACGTGGGCGACCGGGTATGGCTGCGCCACACGAAGGCGGGCGAGCTGGCGGAGCGGTTCACCGAGTACCACGTGCTCGAGGGCGACGAGGTGACGCGGACGGTGCCGACCTACCGCGGCGAGGGGCGGTGTTTCGGTTAGCGGGTCAGAGCGCGTCCTCGAGGTAGTTGCGCACCACGCGCTTGGCCTCGTCGATCATGTCCTGCTCGCCGAACAGCCTGCGCCGGAACGCGAGCGCGAGGATCGCGTCGCCGAGGTCGCTGGCGATCGTGATCTGCCGGTAGATGCTGTCGACGGGCACCCCGACCTTCCGCGCGATGAGCCCGGCGATCTCGTCCGCGATGACCGTGTTGTTGTCCCGCTCGGGCTCGATGAACCGCAGGTCGATGACGTCGCCGAAGCGGACTCGGGCGAATCCGGGGAGCTTGCGGTACATCTCGACGTAGATCTCGATGATCTCGTCGACGCCGTCCCACCAGTGCTTGAGGTTGTCCCAGTCGAGCCGGCGCTCGATCTCATTGGTGAAGTGGGCGAGGTTGCGCTTGGTGAGCTCCTGGACGACCGCCCGCTTGTCGGGGAAGAACTGGTACAGCGACCCGACCGCGACGCCGGCCCGCTCGGCGATCAGCGTCGTGGTGACGCCGTCGTAGCCGAGTTCGTCGATCAACGACGCGCAGGCCTTGAGCATCTGTTCGACGCGCTTCGCGCTGCGCTCCTGGACGGGCTGCTTTCGCAACGGCACAGAGGTCGCCACATGATCTCCTAGCTGAGGTCTGCCTCCATCCTGCCCGTCACCGCCCGAGTCGACCACCAACTTCGCGAAGGACCCTCCAAACTGGTCAGCACGCCACCCAAATGAAGCGCGGGGAAGGAAAGAAGCGACGGACGACCCCTGTCGAGGCGCGAAGCGCCCGAAGGGGTCGTCCGGTGATGGAGCCACGGACCGATGCTGGTCGGGGGAGGGGGAGTACAGCAGCACCGGTCCGTGGAGTCTTGTTCTGTTATCCGGCGATCAACCGGTTTTGGGAACCGGCGGCCCGCGCTTTCGCCAAGCTCGGGGGTGCTGACGAACAGTCGAACCGCCGGTCCATCAGGCGACCTCCGGCCACACTGCGTGCGGGGTCACGGGGGCCGAGGTCGCCGGCTTCACCTGGCGCTCGCCAACCGGCCCGGCGAGGCGGGCCGCGGACTGGGCTCGGCGACCGCGTGCCGCGCCTGATTCTGATCCGGCGCGAGGCCACCTGCCACCAGGTGTTCGTAGGCCGCCTGCCACACGGAGCAGGGCGCCTTCTGCTGACGCCAGCGGGACGAGCATGCGGGGCAGTTGCCCTTCTCGTCCGGCTCGTGGGCGGCGAGCATCGCCCGCCAGCCCTCGGTCAGCCTGGGGAGTTCGGAACGGGCCACGGACAGCAGGGACGGCGCGTCTGCGCGGTTGGCCAGCTCGGAGAGCATGTCGAGCCGCTCCCACACCGCGTTGCGCAGCACCTGCCCGAGTATCTCGTCCACCGAAACGTCACCGTCACCTTTCCGCCTGCTCGGCGGCTTCACGAAGCGCGATCTGCAGCTGGTTGAGTTGACCTGCTGTGAGCACCGCGGTTTCGCCCGGCGGTCCGACGAGGACCACCCGATTGCGTTCGACGAGCACGGTGAGACAGCGTTCCCGGTTCACCACGTCACCGCAGTTGATCCGCCAGACCTTGCGGCCGAGTGCGGAGCCGTGCAGGTCCTCGCGAGGCTCCACCGAGCTCTCGCTGACGATTCCGGGAACCCTCCTCGGGGTAGCCGATGCTGCGGTCGCGGCGCTTCTGACCAGTTCCACAGTCGCGGCTTCCCTCCGTGCTCGTATGCTTACAACCAACTACATTGGTGCCTGAGAACGCAGATTGGTGCGTCATAGCGCCGATCGGCGGTCGTTTCACGGTGAGCGGTCGCTGAACTTCGGTCGGACCGATCAGGTTCACCGATCCGGACTTCTCGTGGCTTGTGAAGTGCGCATACATTGCTGCTGACGCCCAGCGGACTGTGAGGGGGCGGAATGAACTCCATCGGATCTCAGAGCTCTTCCGTTACACCGGAGGTGTGGGAAGACCAGGAGATGCGAAACGCGCTCGCCGCGCGGGAGGTCAGCACGATCTACAAGCTGCTGCGACGTAAGGGTGTGTCACAGCGCCAGATCGCCGCATACACCGGCCAGTCACAGTCCGAGGTGTCGGAGATCCTCAAGGGTCGGCAGGTCATGGCCTACGACGTCCTTGTGCGCATCTCCGACGGCCTGGGTGTCCCGAGGGGATACATGGGCCTCGCGTACGACGAAGTCACGGCTGCACGAGTAGCCGCGACGCGCGAAGCCCCGGAGGCTGAGGAGCCGGAGGACGTGAAGCGTCGCAAGTTCCTTGCGCACGCCGCCGCGGTCGCGGTCGGTGCGCATGTACTCGGCGCGGACTCGGGATCGTGGGTGTCCAACCCCGTGTTGACCCCCGCTCCTGGTCGGATCGGGATGACCGATGTCCGCCAGGTCGAGGCGGCCACCCGGGCACTCCGCTCGCTGGACTACCAGTACGGCGGAGGATTCTGCCGGGACGCCGTCGTCGCCCAGTTGTCCTGGGGACAGCAGATGCTGTCCGCGTCGGGGACGGATGTCGTCAAGCAGCGATTGCACGTCGCGCTCGCGGACCTGCACAACCTCGCCGGCTGGACCTCGTTCGACATCGGCCTGATCGACTCCGCGCGCAACCATTTCGGGCGGGCCCTCGAGCTCGCGAAGGCCGGCGACTCCAACCAGCTGGTCGCCAACATCCTGTACCGCATGGGCCGGGTCTACCTGCACAAGGAGTCGCCCGACGACGCGCTGAAGATGTTCCAGCTCGGCCAGATCGCGGCCCAGGAGTCGGGCTCCGAGCTCGCCGTGGCGGTCATCTGCGCCAACCAGGCCTGGGCCTACGCGATGATGGGTCACGAGGACCAGACCATGAAGCTCATCGGCCGCACCCGCGACGAGTTCGCGCGGGCGAACGGCGGAGAGGCCGAGGACTGGGTGAAGTTCTTCAACGAGGACGACGTCTACGCCATGATCGGCACGGTGCACACCGTGCTGGCCCAGCAGGTGGACACCAAGCACACCAAGTACGCGATCCCGGCCCTGCACCGAGCGATCGGCTCCTACGGCGACAACATGGCGCGGAGCAAGGCGTTCAACCTCAGCTTCCTCGCCACCAACCACCTCCTCGACGGCGACATCGACCACGGCGCCAAGGTCGGCCACCAGGCCGTCGACCTGGCCCAGCACCTCAAGTCGCGCCGCGTCCGGGACCGCCTCATGCCGCTCAAGGCCGAGGCGGACAGGCGCCGCAACTACAGCGACGCGCGGGAGCTGTCCGACACCATCGCCAGGTTCTACGACGCCGACGTGTCCTGAGTCGACAAGGCTGCACGATGACCGCGACGCCCGCCTCGGACATGGCTCCGGGCAGGCGCGCGGACGGCCATACGGACGGCGGCGGGCAGTTCTCGCCGGACAACCTCGCCGAGGCCCTCACCGCGGTGTGCGCCGCGGCGGGCCTGGACCCGGCCGGTGCCGAGCTGTTGCGGTGCACGAACAACGCGGTCTTCCAGCTGGCCACCGCACCCGTCGTGGTGCGGATCGTGGCCTCCAACGCGCTGCGCCACCGGGTCGACAAGGTCGTCCGGGTGGCCACCTGGCTCGCCGAGCACGACGTGCCGGCCGTGCGGCTGGTGTCCGGCATCGTCCAGCCGGTGGCCGCCGGCCCCTACCTCGCGACCGTGTGGGAGGCCGTGCCGCACGGCGGCCGCCGACCCCGCGGGCGTGACCTGGCGAAACTCCTGCGCCGGCTGCACGAGCCGCCCGAGCCCGCGTTCCCGCTGCCCGCCTGGGAGCCGCTGGACGACGTGCGGCGGCGGATCGGCGAGGCGGACGGCCTGGACGACGCCGATCTCGCGTTCCTGCGTAAGCGCTGCGACAAGGTGAGCGACCGGCTCGACGCGCTCGAGTTCGTGCTGCCCACCTCGCTGCTGCACGGCGACGCGCACCTGGGCAACCTGATCCCGAGCCCGGCCGGCCCGGTGCTCTGCGACTTCGACTCGGCGAGCCTCGGCCCGCCGGAGTGGGACCTGACGCCGCTCGCGGTCGGCGTGGTCCGGTTCGGTGAGCCGGCCGGGCGCTACCGCGAGCTGGTTCGCTCCTACGGGTTCGACGTGACTCGCTGGGAGGGCTTCCCGGTGCTCCGCGAGGTGCGCGAGCTCAAGCTGATCACGAGCGTGCTGCCGATCCTGTCCAGCCGGCCGGAGGTACGGCCCGAGCTGTTCCGCAGGCTCGCCGACGTGCGCAGCGGCGACAAGTCCGCCAGATGGGCGCGCTACACCTGACCCGTTCGGTCCAACCGCGTCCACGGCGTAGTAACACTGCGTTGCCAGCGAGCGACAAGCCCGGTGAGCGTGTCGTGTTCAACCAATGCGTTTGTCCAGCTCAGGAGCAAATTCACTCAATCGGACGATGGGGAGGAGTGGACCTTGGCCCGGATCGCGCTACCCTCTGTCGGGCTAGCCCCTCTCCGTCCACGATCGAGGTGGTTCATGCCGCCGACCAGGCGCAGGCTGGTGACGAGGCCGAGTCGACGCGCGCGGCGTTCGCTCGCCTCCGCCCGGATCCTGGACCAGATGGTGGCGGACCATCTGGCTCTCGTGGCTCGCCTGCCCGAGGAGAGCCGGCACCGAGCCGCGGAGTTCCTCGCCGAGTTGGTCATGCTGTCCCAGGCCTACCGACACCACGCGGCCGGCTGGATCTCCCGGCGCGAACTCGAGCGTCGCGGCAACGGTCACGTGTCGCGGATCGCTGTCATCCGGCGCCGCTCGAGCCTCTCCTCGGCGCAGTTCACCGAACGGGACTGACCGCTCGCCGTTAGGCCATTCCGTGCACTTTCGGGACTCCAGGTGGCCGAGTCGTATCTCACCGTGCGCGACGAGCGGTCCACTGATGCCGTTCGCCGGTTCGGCCGGACCGAACGTGCAACCCGGCAGGCCCGTCCGACCGTCCGCGACTCCGGGCTACGACACCGGGGCTCGGCTCAGCACGACCGCGAAGCCGAAGGCGAGCCCCATCACCGACAGCTCCAGCGCGGCCCAGCCGACGAGCGCGGTCCGCCGGTGCCGCATGATCGCGGGCAGCAGCCGGAAGCGGATGTTCCCGCCGAGCGCGGCGAGCAGCACGAGGCAGGTCAGCTTGAGCAGCACCAGCACGCCGTAGCCGGAGCCGAAGAGCGCGTCGAGCAGCCCGTGGCTCGCGGTCAGCTCCATGATCGCGTTGAACAGGCCGGTCGCCGCGACCACACCGAGGCAGACGGTCGCCAGCCGGGAGAACCGTGGCAGCGCCGTGGCGAGCAGCGAGCGGTTGGCCGCGAGCAACACCACGACCGCGCCCAGCCCACCGGTCCACGCGACCGCGCCGAGCACATGCAGCTCGAGGGAGATCATCGTGAAGTCGCGCCACTCGAAGTTCGTGGCGTGCCCGGTGACCGGCAGCGGCAGCAGCCCGAACAGCGCGACCGCGGCCCGCAGCTCGGCCGGCACCGACTCACCGACCCGCACCGACGCGATCCCGAGCACGAACGACACCAGCGCCACCCCGGCGACGAACGCCAGCGCCTTGCCGGCGCCGACCTCGCGCACGTATGCCACGACCACGGCCGGCGAGACGGCGGTGCCCGTGCCACCGCCCGGCCGCGCCTCGGCGGTCTGCAGCACCAGCGCCATCAGCGCCGCGAGCGCCCAGAGCAGGGCGGCCACGGCCGCCGCGCGCCGGGCCGCGTCGAGCACGGGCTCGAGGTGCTTCGGCCGGTCGAACCCGGCCAGGATCGGCAGCAGGCTGAGCCCGACCGTGGCCACGGCCGACAGGTCGAGCACCACCCGCACGACGGGCAGCCCGAACCGGACCACCGCGCCCGGCTCCGCCACCCCGGCCACCGGCTGCGCCGCGGTGAGCGCCAGGCCGACGAGCACGCCGGCCAGCGCCGCCACGAGCAGCGCCAGGACCAGGGGAAGGCGGGCGGACGCGGTGGCCCGGGTCCGGGTCATCGCAGGATCATCGCTGGGTCATCGCGGTTGCTTGCCGCCGATGCGCATGGCCACGGTGAGCCCCGCGCCGAGCACCACGACCGCGCCGACGATCCACACCCAGATCGGCAGCCCGCCGTCCTGCTCCTCGGCCGTCGCCGTGGTCGTGCTGGTCCCGCTCCCGGCGTTGGCCAGCGTGAACTCGAGCTCGCCGGACACCGGATGCCCGTCGGCGGACACGATCCGGTACGAGATCCGGTAGGCACCGGCCGGGCCGAGCTCGTCGAGCGACGCGCTGACCACGTTGCTGGCGACGTTCACCGGTCCGGTCTTCCAGCCGGTGTTGGAGGGGCCGGCGACCGAGATGGTGTTGAGCCCGTCGCCCTTCTGCACCGGCTGGTCGAAGGTCAGCTCGATGTTCGACGGGCTGCTCCGCACGGTCGCCTTGTCGGCCGGGTTGCTGCCGACCAGCGAGTTGTGCGCGACCGCCGGTGTGGCGAGGCCCAGCAGCGTCAGCCCGACCAGCACCAGGACGGCGGCGAGCCTCCTCATGACTCGCCGCCCGTCTTCGCCCCGGACACCGCCTTGCGCGCCCGCATGGTGGCGCCGACGCCGACGCCGAGCCCGAGCGCGCCGACGAGCAGGCCGGCGCCGCCGAGCCAGCGAGCGGTGTCGTCACTGGACGACTCCGCCGCCACGTTCTCGACGTCGTGGCTCGCGCCGGACTCGCCCTCCGCGGGCGGGGCCGAGGCCGCGTGGTGGCCGGAACCCTCGCTCGCGGGGGTGAGCTCGACGACCGGCGCCGGGTGCTCCGGCTCGCTGCCGTCCTCGGTCGGCGGCTCGTCCCACCGCACGACCTTCTTGTCGTCGTAGGTCTGGATGGCCGGCATGACGAGCTGCTCGGCCTCGGGCAGCGGGCCGCCGGAGACCTCGAACTCGGCGAACTCGCCGGGGTTGATCCGCACGCCGGGGCCGGCCGTCCAGGTGATCTTGCTGACCGCCTCGGCCACCTCGGCGCCGTGCACCTCGACCGGCTCGTCGAGCTTGGTCGTGGTGACCACGGCCTTCCAGCCCGGCACGGCCTTGGTGCGCATGGAGGAGATCGGTGTGTCGGTCGGCACCTGGACCTCGAGCTTGACGGTGCCCGCGTCGTCCTCCTCGTTCGGCACCCGGAGGGTGATCTTGGTGTAGCCGCCCTGCTCCGCGGTCTCGCCGAGGACCTTGGCGGTGACGTGCGCCGAGGCGGCCCCGCTGCCGAGCAGCAGTGCCGCGCTGGTGACGACGGTGACGCCGACGACCGCGCCGGCGCGCTTGAACCCGTTGGTGGACATGAGAAATCGCTCCTGAAGCTAAGGGATGAGCGACGCACCCGCCGCGGGCGCGTCGATGGGAAGAGCTCGGTTCAGGAGCGAACGGGCGGTCCGCGGCGCGGGCTGACCTGGCGTAACAGCACCTCCAGCAGCTCTCCCGGTCGGGCCGGGAGGCCGGTGGCGACGGTCTCGGTGCCGGTGTCCTCCGGCGGCGGCGGGCACAGCGCGCGCAGCCGGCCGACCAACCACGCCACGGCCGCGCGGGTGGCGGCGAGCGCGGCGTCGGCGCGCAGCAGCAGCACGGCGGTGATCAGCGTGGCCACCGCGTGCGTGGCGAGCATGAGCCGGCCGTCGACCGGCGGCGGGGTGAGTTCGTGCGCGTGCACGCCGCCCGCGATCTCGGTGAGCAACAGGTGTTGCGCGATTTGCGTCGTGCCGAGCACGACGACGACGGTCGGCAGTCCGCCCCGTCGGGCGAGCGATGTGCCACCCCACGCGAGGACGGCGGTGAACAGGGCGGTGAGTGCCCAGTCGGACACCTCACCACCACCGGTGCCGTGTGCGGCGATGGCGAGCGCGGCCGCGCAGGAGGCCAGCAACCAGCTCCGCGTGGCAGGCGCTTCGCCGGTCGTCCGTCGGCCCATGTCGGCCAAGCATATGCGCTTCGCGAAAGATCAGTGACTCGATGCTTGCTTTGATGGTCAACATGCGCCACGGTGGTGGCCTTCACACACCGGGCGGCGGGCGGAGGTGACCAGAGTGAACCTCTGGGAGTTCATCGGCGATCGCTGGTCTCGGCTCGCCGTCGAGGCGTACCAGCACGCCAGTGTCGTCATCCAGTGCACGATCATCGCCGCGGTCATCGGTGTGCTCGTCGGGATCGCCGTGTACCGCAGCCCGGTCGGCTCGACCGTCGCGACGGCGCTCGCCAGCACGATCCTGACGATCCCGTCCTTCGCGTTGCTCGGCCTGCTGATCCCACTCCTCGGCTTGGGTGTCGCGCCGACGGTCACCGCGCTCGTGCTCTACGCGCTGCTGCCGATCGTTCGCAACACGATCGTCGGCCTCGGCGGCGTGGACGCGGCGGTCACCGACGCCGCCCGCGGCATCGGCATGAACCGGGTCGCCGTGCTGACCCGGGTCGAGCTACGGCTGGCCTGGCCCGCGATCCTCGCCGGCATGCGGGTCAGCACGCAGATGCTGATGGGCATCGCGGCGATCGCCGCGTACGCGAAGGGGCCGGGCCTGGGCACCGAGATCTTCTCCGGGCTGAACCGGGCCGGCAGCGCGAACTCGGTCAACCAGGCGCTCGCCGGCACGATCGGCATCGTGCTCATGGCGTTGATCATCGATGGTCTCTATCTCGTCATCGCTCGTCTCACCACCTCGAGGGGTATCCGTGGCTGAAGTCGTGGCGGGCACCACCGCCGAAACCACCGCAGAAACCACCGGTGTCGAGATCCAGCTGGAGGACGTCACCAAGCGCTTCCCGGGGCAGCGCGGAGCTGCCGTAGACGCTTTCACGATGACGATCAACCCCGGGAAGATCACGATCTTCGTGGGGCCGTCCGGCTGCGGCAAGACGACCACGATGCGCATGATCAACCGGCTGATCGAGCCGACCTCCGGCCGGATCACGATCGGCGGTGAGGACGCGCTGTCGCTCGACCCGGACGATTTGCGCCGCCGGATCGGCTACGCGATCCAGCAGGCGGGCCTGTTCCCGCACCTGACCGTCGCGCAGAACGTCGGCGTCGTGCCGGGCCTGCTGGGCTGGGACAAGGCGCGGGCGCGGGCGCGGGTCGAGGAGATGCTCGGGCTCGTCGGCCTGGCTCCCGGGGAGTTCCTCCACCGCTTCCCGCGCCAGCTCTCCGGCGGTCAGCAGCAGCGCGTCGGCGTGGCCCGGGCGCTCGCCGCGGACCCGCCGGTGCTGCTGATGGACGAGCCCTTCGGCGCGGTCGACCCGATCACCCGGGGCAACCTACAGGACGAGTTGATGCGGCTGCAGGCCGAGCTGCGCAAGACGATCGTGTTCGTCACCCACGACTTCGACGAGGCGGTGAAGCTCGGCGACCGCATCGCGGTGCTGGGCGACCGGTCCACGATCCTGCAGTACGACACCCCGGAGGCGATCCTCGCGAACCCGGCCGACGACACGGTCGCCGGCTTCGTGGGCGCGGGCGCCTCACTCAAGCAGCTCAGTTTGCTGCGGGTGCGGGACATCGAGCTGAACACCGACACGGCCACCGCGACCGAGGACGAGTCGCCGGCCGACGTGCGCAAGCGGCTCGAGGACGCCGGCCGGAAGTACGTGCTGATCGTCGACGACCAACGCCGGCCGTTGCGCTGGGCGCACTCGAGGCAGGTCGCGGGCGACTCGCTCGCCGCCGTCGGCACACCGGTCGGCGACAAGGTGACCCGGCAGTCCACGCTGCGAGATGCGCTCGAGGCGATCCTCACCGAGGGCGGCAACGCGGTGGTGACCGGCGGCCGCGGGGAGGTTCTGGGCACGGTCCAGCTGGAAACGGTGGTCACCAAGATCCGCGAGCTGCGTGACGAGCACCGCGAGGAGAGCCCCTCATGACCGACACGGTGGCCGACCGGGCGACCGATACGGCGGCCGAGAAGACGGCCGACACGGGGGCCGTGCTCTCGGTCGAGTCGGGTTCCCGGCGCGCGGAGCTGCTGCGGCTGTTCATGCAGCCGATCGCGACGGTCGTGCTCGTCGGTGCCGCGCTGATCTGGGTGTTCAGCTCGGAGCTGGACGCGATCGAGCAGACGACGCTCAACGCCAGCACGCTGCTGACCTCGACCCTGCAGCACCTGGAGATCACGTTCTGGGTGACAGTGCTCGTGGTCGCGGTGGCGATCCCGCTAGGCATCGTCCTCACGAGACAGTGGGCGCGGCCTGTCGCCCCGCTGTTCGTGGGTGTCGCGACGATCGGCCAGGCGGCGCCGGCGATCGGCGTGGTGGTGCTGTACTTCCTGTGGACCGAGCAGGAAGGACTGTGGGCGGCGGCGATCCCGCTGACGTTCGTGTCACTGCTTCCGGTGCTGCGCAACACGATGGTGGGCATCCAGCAGGTGGATCCGTCCCTTGTGGACGCAGGGCGCGGGATCGGCATGTCGTCGTTCACCGTGCTGCGCCGGGTGGAGCTGCCGCTCGCGGTGCCGCTCATGCTGGCCGGGCTGCGGACCTCGCTGGTGCTCGCGGTGGGCACGGCGACCCTGGCGCTGTTCGTCAACGGCGGCGGCCTGGGCTTCGTGATCGACTCGGGCTACAAGACGGCCCGGACGAGCGTGCTGCTGGTCGGCGGCGTGCTGGCGGTCGGGCTGGCGCTGCTGGTCGACTGGCTCGGTGCGCTGGCCGAGCGGTACCTGGGACCTAGGGGGTTGCGATGAGGCGCCTCACCGCACTGCTCGCCGGATGCGCCCTGCTGGCCGGCTGCGGCCTGGACGCCGGCTACAAGCTTCCGTTCGACGTGGGGCCGGGTTCGATCCAGCCCGTGCCGGAGCTCGAGGGTGTGAAGATCACCGTGGGCTCGAAGAACTTCACGGAGAACATCCTGCTGGGCTACATGGCCGAGGTGGCCCTGACCGCGGCCGGTGCGGACGTCGAGGACCTGACGAACATCCAGGGTTCGCCGAGCAACCGGCAGGCCCTGGAGAACGGCGAGATCGACCTGTACTGGGAGTACACCGGCACGAGCTGGATCAACTACCAGGGCCAGACCGACCCGATCCCGGAGGAGCAGGCCCAGTACGACGCGGTGAAGAAGGCCGACGAAGAGCAGTACGGCATCTCCTGGCTGGAATACTCACCGGTCAACGACCAGTACGCGTTCGCCACCACCCGGGAGTTCGCCGACGAGCACGGCCTGAAGACGTTGAGCGACCTGGTCGCGTTGCTGAAGGAGGACCCGTCGCTGGGCACGTTCTGCCTGGAGTCGGAGTTCATCGCGCGGCAGGACGGCCTGGCCGGCGCGGAGAAGACCTATGGCTTCGACGTGCCCGACGCCAACATCAAGACGTTCGGCCTCGGCACGATCTACTCGACCCTGGCGGCCGGGAACACGTGCAACGTCGGCGAGGTCTTCACGACCGACGGCCGCGTCCTGACCCTGGACCTGGCCGTCCTGGAGGACGACCAGAAGACCTTCCCCCAGTACAACGCCGCGGTGACGGTCCGCAATGAGTTCCTGGACACCTACCCGCAGGTGGCCGACGTCCTCGAACCGATCTCGGCGAAGCTGGACAACGAGACGATCCTGGAGCTATCCGTCAAGATCGACGGCGACGGCACGGACCCGGCCGTGGTCGCGCGCGACTGGCTGGTCGAGGAAGGCTTCGTCACGAACCCCGGGGACTGAGGACCCGGCTGACCCGGGCTCAGCGGGGATGCTGGGCGAGCTGGTCGCCGATCTCGTCGATGGTCTGCCTGTCCAGCAACGGGTTGATGCCACCGATCAGGCTCCGCTCGGCCGCCTGGAACACGACGACGTCCTTGTCCTCGAACATCGGCCCGATCGACCGCGGTTCCACGCCGATGGTGTCGCTGTGGATGGCCGTCAGGTTCGTGAACGTGCCCGCCAGGAACGGCGTCGCCAGCAGCGTGAACGAGTCCGCGATCACGCCGACCGACGGATCCACCACGCCCGGGCCCGGCGCCTGGGTCATGTTCAGCGGCTCCCGGAAACCCGTGTCGACCGAGCGGCTGCGGACCGTCTTGCCGTCCGGCGCGAGGTCGTAGAACCGCATCGGGAACTCGACCTGCTTGCCGATCAGCGGCGGCAGGTCGCCCTCGCGCCGCACGACGTCGGCGGGTGTCGCCTTCCACGGCGTGGACACGCCGGGCTCGATCTCCTCGGCGAGCAGCCGGGTCATCACGAGGCCGCCGTCGTAGGTCCAGTGCGTGTCCACTTTGGAGTAGATGGGTTCGCCGCGGCTCCGCGCCACCTCCTCGATGGCCGGGCGGATGTCCGTCGCTCCCGCGTCGTCGATCACCCGGCGCCAGAACTCCGTACGGGCCGCGCTCGCGCACTTCGAGCCGACGTAGCCAGTCGGCAGGTACTCCGGCACCATCGTCGACTTGTCCGGCGCGACGACCAGGACGAACCGCCGGCCCGACGACTCGACCGCGTCCCGCAGCCGGTCCAGCGAGTCGATCACGTCGTCCAACGGCTTCTCCGGCAGGCATGCGCCGAGCATGTCGTAGCCGAGGTACAGCCAGCCCTCGCTGCCCTCGATCACCCGCGGGAAGCCCGCCTCGCGCATCCGCTTGCGGTCCTCCTCGGTCGGGTCCGGCGGCGCGACCGGGCCCTGCGCCGGCGGCCCCTGCTGCGGTGTCTGGCCGAGCGGGGGCGGCTCGCCGAACAGCCCGCGGCTGACGGCGTCCGCGAGGCCGAGCGCCTGCGGACGCAGCGGCAGGTGGTCGGCGGCCCACGGGTTCAGCCCGGTGAACATGCCCCAGCCGTCGGCCGGTGTCGGGAACGCGGCCACCTCGCGGTTCTCGATCGCCGGCGGGCGCACGCCGAGCACCAGCAGAAGCAGCGGGGTGCAGAAGAAGACGGCCGCCGAGGCGAGCGCCGTGCGCTGCCTCGGGCCGTGCCGCGGGCGGTACATCGCGTGCTCGGTGGGCAGCTCCGACTCGTGCACGGGAGGCAGCAGTTCCGACGACGGTTCCGACGGTTCCGACGACGGTTCCGATGGCTCGGCACGCCGCAGGTCGTCGGTCGAGGCGCTCACCCGGCCAGCATAGCCAGGGCCCCGACGTGCCACGGACGGATCGCGAAACACCTCTCGTTAGCCCAAAAGGACGAACCCACCCGGCGTGTCCCGGACGGGTTCCCGGCCGGTCCGCGTGAACGGTCCCATTATCTCCTACGTACTAGAGGACGTCGCATGCACCGACCGAATCTCCGGAGGCGAGCATGTGGATTCAGATCGTGGTCGTGGCGCTCGTGGCAGTCGTGTTCCTCGTCCGCCTCGTGGCCGCGCTCTACGACCAGCCGTCGAAGTCACGCAACTGAACCCGACCGCTCCGCGAGCACCGGCGCCGCCCGCGGGGCGGAGGTTCACGGATCCAGCGGGATCCGCACGCCCGTCAGCTCCTCGGAGATGTCCCACAGCCGCTTGCCGAGCTCGCGGTCGCGCGCGTCGTCGAGCGGCTCGACCAGGGTCGGGAAGCCCTTCGACTCGCCGCGCCCGTCCGGGCCGTAGAACTGGCCGCCCTCCACGTCCGTGCCGGTCGCCGCGTACAGCTGCGGCAGCGCCCCCATCTCCGCGTCCTGCGCGAACAACCGGTTGCCGGCCTTCATCAGCAGCTTGCCGACGCCGGTTGGACCGGACGACTGCAGGTTCGTCGCCGAGTAGCCGGGGTGCGCGAGCACGCTGCGGACCGGGATGTTGTTGGTGCGCAACCGTCTGTTGAGCTCGATGGCGAACACGACGTTCGCCAGCTTGGACTGCGCGTAGTACTTGGTGCGCCCGTAGTCCTGCTCACCGTGCAGGTCGTCGAAGTGGATGCGGCCACGCTTGTGCAGGCCGGAGGTCACCGTCACCACCCGGCCGTCCTCGCTGTTCGCGATTCGCTCCAGCAGCAGGCCGGTGAGCGCGAAATGGCCGAGGTGGTTGACACCGAGCTGCAGCTCGTAGCCCTGCCGGGTGCGGCCGTGCGGCGGCATCATCACGCCGGCGTTGTTGATCAGCACGTCGAGTGCGCCGACAGTGGTGGCGAACTCGCGCACGGAGTCCAGGTCCGCGAGGTCGAGCGAGCGCAGCTCGATCTTGGCGTCCGGTAGCTCGGCCAGTAGCGCGTCCATCGCCTGCTGGCCCTTGTCCTGGTCACGGGTGGTCATGATCACGTCCGCGCCGAGGCCGCCGAGGGTGCGTACGGTCTCCAGGCCAAGCCCGCTGTTCGCCCCAGTCACCACGAAGGTTCGGCCGACCTGGCTGGAGACGTGGTCGGCGACCCAACTCGCCGCCGACGGTTTCTCAGCATCAGGTGCACTGCTCATGGCGCATAGACTGCCTCACCCGCGCGGAGATCACACCGTCGCCCGGCCCATCGCACACCGTGTCGCTGCTCATGTCCCCGCTCATGTCGCGACCCGTGGTGTCCGTTCGACGGCGAAGAGCAGGCAATACCCACCGTTTGGCAGCTAGATCGACGCCAGTCGGCTTAGTAGTTTGTTCCGGTGGAACTGCGTCACCTGGGAAAATCCGGTTTGGTCGTCAGCGTCGTGGGCATCGGCTGCAACAATCTCGGCCGCCCCGGGACCGCGGCCGAGTCCTTGGCCGGCTCGCGAGCGCTCATCGGCGCCGCCGTCGACGCGGGGATCAACCTGTTCGACGTCGCCGACGTGTACGGCGCACCGCGCGGCCGCAGCGAGGAGCTGCTGGGCCAGGCGCTGTCCGGCCGGCGCGACCACGTGGTCATCGCCACCAAGTTCGGCGTGGACATGCAGGGCGCGAACGGCCCGGACTTCGGCGCGCGTGGTTCGCGCCGCTACGTCAAGCGGGCCGTCGAGGCGTCGCTACGGCGGCTAGGCACGGACTGGATCGATCTGTACCAGCTGCACCGGGCGGACCCGAGCACGCCGGTCGAGGAGACCCTGGGCGCCCTGGACGATCTCGTGCGCGAGGGCCTGATCCGCTACGCGGGCGTGTGCAACCTCGCGGGCTGGCAGGTCGCCGACGCGGTGTGGTTGGCCCGGACCAACCACCTCGCCGCGCCGATCGCCGCGGAGAACCACTACTCGCTGCTCGAGCGCGAGGCCGAGCGGGACGTGCTGCCCGCGTGCGAACGGTTCGGGCTCGGTGTGCTGCCGTACTTCCCGCTGGCCAACGGTCTGCTGACCGGCAAGTACCAGCGCGACGTCGAGCCGCCGGCGAGCGCGCGGCTGGCGGGCCGGACACGGCTGCTGGCCGACGCGCCGTGGGACCGGATCGAGAAGCTGCGCGCGTTCGCCGACGAGCGGGGCATCGGGATGGCGACGGTCGCGATCGGCTGGCTGGCCGCGCAGCGGTCGGTCGGCTCGGTGATCGCCGGCGCGACGACGCCCGAGCAGGCGATCGCGAACGCCGGCGCCGCGCAGTGGCACCCGACCGAGGACGACCTGCTGGTGCTCGACGAGATCTGCCCGCCGGGCCGGCGCTGATCGGCCCGCTGATCGTCCGCCGACCGTCACCCCCGGTCATCCCCCGGACGGACTCCGGAACGGCACTGATGGCCGACGCGCGGCCGGGGGCCGGGCGGCCATGGTGTTTCGTATGGAGCTCCTCGCCGCCGCCGGCCTGTTCGTCGTGCTCGCGCTGCTCGCGGCCGTCCCGCTGGTGTTACTGCTGAATCTCGGTGGCCGGCGCCCGGACGGCGAGCGCTAGCGTGCGTGGGTGCTGACAGGTGAGTTCGTCGTCCTGGTACCGGTGACCGAGTCGCACGTCCGCGAGCTGCGGCGGATCCTGCACACTCCGGAGGTCCACGCGCGCTGGGGTGACGCGGACGCCGAGCCGGGCTGGCCGCTCGACGACCCCGAGGTGGTGTGCTTCGCGGTCCTGGTCGACGGCGTGGTGCGCGGAATGATCCAGTACGGCGAGGAGGAGGATCCCGGGTACCGGCACGCGTCCGTCGACGTGTTCCTCGACCCGGCGGTGCACGGCCGCGGCGTCGGCGAGGACACCGTGCGGACGCTGGCGCGGTACCTGATCGAGGAACGTGGACACCACCGGCTGGTGATCGACCCCGCGGCGGACAACGAGGCGGCGGTCCGCTGCTACACGAAGGTCGGCTTCCGCCCGGTCGGCGTCATGCGCCGGTACGAGCGTGACCACGACGGCACGGGCTGGCACGACGGCCTGTTGATGGACCTGCTGGCGGACGAACTCACGTGAGCACCCGTTAACCTCTCTCGCGGGCTGAGAGAAGGGAACGGGCATGCGGATCAGTGAGATCGCGGCGATCGTGACCGGGGGCGCGTCCGGGTTGGGCGGCGCGACCGCGCAGGCGCTGGCGAAGAACGGCGCGCGGGTCTTCGCGCTGGATCTGCCGGCGGCGGTCGAGCAGGCGCCACCGGTGTCGGGTCTGTCCTACGTGCCCGCCGACGTGACCGACTCCGCGCAGGTCTCGGCGGCGGTCGACACCGCGGCGGGCGCGGACGTGCCGCTGCGCGTGGCGGTCAACTGCGCGGGCATCGGCCCGTCCGCGCGGATCCTGTCCCGCAAGGGCCCGCACGACCTGGACCTGTTCCGCAAGGTCGTGGAGATCAACCTGATCGGCACGTTCAACGTGCTGACCCTCGCCGCCGCGGCGATCGCCCAGACCCCGCCGGACGACGGCGGGCAGCGCGGCGTGGTGATCAACACCGCCTCGATCGCGGGCTACGAGGGGCAGATCGGGCAGGCCGCGTACGCGGCGTCGAAGGGCGGCGTGATCGGGCTGAACCTGCCGGCGGCACGCGACCTCGCCTCGTCCGGCATCCGGGTCATGACGATCGCACCGGGCATCGTCGACACGCCGATGCTGGCGACCGTCAGCGAGGAGTTCCGCGAGAAGCTCGCGGAGGGTGTGACGTTCCCGAAGCGGCTGGGCCGGCCGGAGGAGTTCGCGAGCCTGGCGCTGTCGATCATCGCGCACGACTACCTGAACGGCGAGGTGATCCGGCTGGACGGCGCACTGCGCATGGCACCTCGCTAGAGGTCGCCGACGTACGGGATCGCCTCGATCTCCGGTGAGGTCATCCACCGGCGCAGGGTCAGCGTGGCCTGCACGTCGTCCTCGTTGTACTCCAGGAGCCGGCGGCGTTGGCCCGAGTCGGGCGGGGTGCCGTCCATGCCCACCGCGTCGCGGTACCAGCGCATCGAGTTCTCGCCACTCGCGTGGGGGTCGCGCCACGTGAAGCCGGCCGCGGGGGCGATCGTCTTGAGGCCCTTGCCGCGCGAGCACAGGAAATTGTCGCGCACGCTGCCGAACAGGTCGAACCACGAGTCCGAAGTGATGAAGCCCTGCACCTGGTCCGTCGTGGGAATGCCCGGCTTGCCCGCGAACCGCTTCGCGGACGACAGCAGCCAGCGGTTCTCCGCCAGCTCGTTGTAGCAGTACGCGCGAAAGCTCAGGCCGCGTGCCCGGGCCCGCAGCCGAATCAGCGCGAGCCACTGCCAGAACTGCGCGAACGACCGTGCCTCGTCGTCGGTCGGGAGCGGCTCCCACGTGGCGAACGCGTGGTAGCCGGGCCGCTCGCCCACGTCCGCGCCGGACAGCCACGCGCCCCACAGGTAGGCACCCGCGTCGCCGAAGCTCTCCATGTCCACGTCGACCTCGACGTCCGCGCGGGGCACGGTGATCGCCCGCACGCGGCGGACCACGGTCAGGCCCGCGAGCCACGCCTTGGCCAGCCCGACCGCGTCGGTGAGCGGCACGCCGGTCGGCGGCAGGGACTCGTCGTCCGGATCCAGCCGCGCCAGGTCGTCGACCGTGCGGACACCGGCCGCGCGCAGCGCCGCCGCCTCCTCGCCGCGCACCACCAGGCTCACGTCCCGCGCGCCCTCCAGCTCCACCTGGCACACCGGCCACCACGGGCAGGTGCGGCACTCCACGATCCGCGACGGCCGCGCCAGCGCCGTCCCGCCGGTCGCCGCCGTGGTGGCGATCGCCAGCCGGTCGGCGAAGCGGGCGTCGTACTCGTCGAGCGCGCCGCGACCGCCCGGCCAGGTCGGCGCCTCCAGGTCGTGCCAGACCACGACGTCGCCGTCGAGGCCGATGACACCGCCGACCGCCTCGCCGCCCGCGCGGCCGCAGGCCTGCAGCGACCGGTAGACGTGCGCGAGACGCAGCTGGTCACGGGGTTGCGGCCGGACCCGGCGCGCCGGATCGGTGTCGCGTGCGGACGGTCGCGGGCTCGACAGCGGCGACGTCTGCGCGCCGCTGCCCGGGTCGCTCACCTTGTGCCGGACGACGAGCACCGGGACGTAGCCGCCGGCCGTGGCGACCAGCAGGTCGATCGCGCCTCGCCGGCCGCCCGGCTGGTCCCGCGGCAGCTGTGCGGCCCAGATGAACGGCGCACCCGCCGCCATGGCCTCGAGGGTGAGCTGCTCACGCTCGGCGGAGCGGCGGTCGGGTCCGCGCGGGATCTCCGTCCAGCCGCCGCCGTCGGCCCCGCCCACGAGGCTGGAGATCTCGTCGGCGATCGACTGGCGGTGCGCGGCCGCGTCGGCCTTGCGCTGCTCGGCGGTCGGGTCGGGTGGTGCCGTGACCGCGTCCTGCATGGTCGGGTCGTGCTCCAGGTGCACCCGGCGCCGGCATCGGGTCACCACCCCCGCGTCGAGCAGCACCGAAGTTGTCACGTAACGCAGTTTAGGCGGACCCACCGACAGAACACGGCAGGTAGCCGGGGTGCTCGACGCCTCGCAGCCCAGTAGGTTCTTCGCATGGCACTCAGGAAGCGCAGGCCGGACGCCGTGCCGGGCGAGCCGCGCATCACCCCCAAGAAGGCGAAGAACGCGCTCGCGGTGGCCAAGGTCGTCGGGCCCGCGGTCATCCCGGTGGTCGTTCCTGTCGTGCTCCGCGCGTTCGGGGAGGCGCGCGACCGGATCGACCGGATGAAGGCCCGCCGGCTGGGTGTCGCCGTCGGCGACCTCGCGCGGTACTCCGGAAAGGGTGGCGCGTTGCAGGCCCGCATCTCCGGTGCCGCCGAGGCGGTCACCGAGCTGCGCGAGCGCAAGGACGCCTCCGCGGAGGACCGGACCTTCGCCGACCGGTCCGAGACGACACTGCGCCAGCTGGCCGCCGCGGTCCGCGCGGCCGAGCGGATGCCCTCCGCACGGCGCCGCGCCGCACACCGGGCGGCGGCGACCGAGCTCGACGAGCTCGAGCAGCGGCTGCTGACCAGGCTCGGTCTCTAGCCTTACAAGGCTCGAACAGAACGCAGGCGGTTCGCTCATCTCGCCCCGGCATCGTGACGCTCGTCAGGGAATCCACGAGAGGAGCGACATGAACCGGACGTCAAGGATCGTCGTCGGGGGTGCGATGGCCGGCTCGGTGCTGTTCGGCGGCGCCGCAGTGGCCACTGCGCAGGAGGAGCCCGCGCCGTCCAGCGAGCCCGGGTCGGTGACGATCACGCTCAGCCCCGAGCAGGTCACCTTCCTGTGCGACCGGCGCCTGCCCAAGATCGAGCGGCGGACGAGCTGGCTGGTCGAGCGGATCCAGGCCGACGAGAACACCCGCGGATCGGCCGCCTGGTTGCGGGCCCGCGCGGCCACGGAGCGCGAGGCCGGTCGCGAGGAGACCGCCCAGCTGCTCGAGGAGCGCGCGGATCGCCGCGAGGGTTTCGTCGACGACCTCAACAAGATCAACACGTGGGCCGTCGACTTCCGGACCGAGCACTGTGAGTCGAAGTGAGGCGGGCACGGATAATCGCGCTCGTCGCGGTGCCCGTGCTGCTGTTCGGCGCCGGCTGCCGGGGTGATGCACACCCCGGCAGCTCGCCGGGCGGCTCCGGTGGCACCGGCGGTTCGGTGGAGCAGCAGTTCGACGACATCGAGGCCACGTTGAAGGCGATCGAGTCCGAGATGGCCGAGAACGGCTGACCGTCGCGGGGAGGTGGTGCATGGCCGAAGAGCGCGGGTTGGTGCTGGTCGTCGAGGACGACCCCGCCATCGCCGACCTGGTGGTCCGATACCTGCGCCGGGACGGGTACGGCGTGCACCTCGTCGCCGACGGCGAGTCGGCGCTGGCCGCGGTGCGCCGGCTCCGGCCGGTGGCGGTGGTGCTCGATGTCGGGCTGCCGAAGGTGGACGGCATCGAGGTCTGCCGCGCGCTGCGGTCCGCCGGCGACTGGACGCCGGTCCTGTTCGTGACCGCGCGCGACGACGAGGTCGACCGGGTGCTCGGGCTGGAGCTGGGCGCCGACGACTACGTGACGAAGCCGTTCAGCCCGCGCGAGCTCGTGGCGCGGGTGCGCTCGGTGCTGCGCCGCGCGGCCGGCGCCCCGGTGGCCGAGGTGCTCGAGCTCGGCGCCACGCGGCTCGACGTCGGCCAGCGTCGCGTGTGGACGGACGGTCGCGAGGTGTCGCTGACGTCCACGGAGTTCGACCTGCTGGCGGCCCTGATGCGGCGGCCCCGGCAGGTGTTCGAGCGGGCGCAGCTGCTGTCGATGGTGTGGGGCTACGAGGCGGCGGCCGGCACCCGCACGGTGGACGTGCACATCGCGCAGCTGCGAGCCAAGCTCGGTCCAGCCAGTCCGATTAGGACGGTTCGGGGCGTGGGGTACTCCGCGGACCGGCCGGCGTGAGGCGCCCGTCGTCGCTCGTGGTGCGGACCACGGCGCTGTGCCTGGCCGTCGCCGGGGTGATGGCGCTGGTCGCCGGCGCGATCTCGGTGCGGCTGGTGACCACGTCGTCGCGGGAGATCACCCAGCAGACGCTGGCCGACCAGGCCGACGTGATCGCCGCGCAGCTGGCGCAGACGCGGCTGCTCGCCGGGCGGCTCAACGAGATTCTCGAGGGGCAGGACGTCGCGGTGGTCCGGCGCGGGGCGGCGGGCGGGCTGGCCGGCACCGACGAGGCGGCGGTGGTGGCGGCGCGGCGGGCCGGGCTGTCCCGCGTCACCGCGGAGCGGCCGCTGCACGGGAGCGCGCGCGTCGACGGCGAGATGCTGTTGGTCGAGGGCCGGGCGGTCGAGGGCCGGATCGCCATCGCGCTCGTCGGGAAGGTGGCGTTCGCCGAGGGCACCGGCCGGCGGCTGATCAGGAACGTGGTGTTCGCGCTGGGCGTCGGGCTGCTCGCGGCGGCCGCCGCGGGCTGGCTGCTGGCCGGGCGCCTGTCCGGCCCACTGCGCCGCACGGCGGCGGTGGCCTCCGCGATGAGCCACGGCCGGCGCGACCTGCGGGTGCCGCCGGAGGGGCCGCGCGAGCTGGTGGAGGTCGGCGAGTCGATCAACGCGCTGGCGAACGCGCTGGCGTACAGCGAGGCGCGGCAGCGGGAGTTCCTGCTGTCGGTCTCGCACGAGCTGCGCACGCCGCTGACCGCGGTCACGGGCTTCGCCGAGTCGCTGGCGGACGGCGTGGTCACCGGCGACGAGGTGCCCGAGGTCGGCCAGGTGATCGGGCAGGAGGCCGGTCGGTTGAACCGCCTGGTGTCGGACCTGCTGGACCTGGCCAGGCTCGGCTCGGACGACTACCGGCTGGACATCGTGGACGTGGACCTGACCGACCTGCTGGCCGAGTCGGTGCAGGTGTGGCACGCGCGCTGCGCCGCCGCCGGGGTGGTGTTCTCGGTCGAGGCAGCGGACCACCCGGTACCCGTGCGCACGGACCCGCGCCGGCTGCGGCAGGTGGTGGACGGGCTGGCGGAGAACGCGCTGCGGGTGACGCCCGCGGGCGCGCCGATCGTGCTGGCGCTGCGGTACGCACCGGGCGCGGCGGTGCTCGAGGTACGCGACGGCGGCCCGGGCCTGTCCGAGGAGGACTACCGGCGGGCGTTCGAGCGGGGCGTGCTGCACGCGCGGTACGAGGGCGTCCGGCCGGTGGGCACGGGAATCGGCCTCGCCCTGGTCCACGGCCTGGTGACCCGCATGGGCGGCATGATCGATGCCGGCCGGGCACCCGAGGGCGGCGCCCGGTTCACGGTGTCGCTTCCCTTGACACCACACGGACACGACGCGACCCAGCCACTCGCCACCCCGTGATCCGCGGCCCCCACCCTCTCCGGGGGCCACCCCACCACGCCAGTCTACTTGTGGGGGCTGACATGACGGTGTGGTCGTGGGCTTGCTGTGGATGGCTGGGTCTGTTGTGGACAACTCGGCGGTCAGCTGAGGGTGGCGGCCAGGACTTCGGCCAGGTGCACGGCGTGGCGGTCGCTGCCCTGCTCGATCTGGGTTCGGCAGCTGAAGCCGTCCGCTACGACCAGGGTGTCGGGGGCGGCCTCGCGGACCGCCGGGAGCAGGGTGTGCTCGGCGAGGGCCTGGGACACCTCGTAGTGGCCGCGTTCGAAGCCGAAGTTGCCGGCCAGCCCGCAGCAGCCGGCCGGCAACCGCCTGGCGTCCACGCCGGCCCGGGCCAGCAGTGCCGCGTCGGCGTCGAAGCCGAGGGTGGCGTGCTGGTGGCAGTGCACCTGGGTGATCGCCGTCCGCGGCTCGGCCGGCGGGGCCCACCCGGGTGCGTACGCCGCCAGGAAACCCGCCAGCGTGTGGCTCCGCGCCGCCAGCCGCTCGGCGCGCCGGTCGCCGGTCAGCTCCGGGACGTCGCCGCGCAGGGCGGACAGACAGCTCGGTTCCAGGCCGACCACCGGGGTGCCCGCGTCGATCTCCGGTCCCAGCACGCGCAGGCTCCGCCGCATCACCCGGCGCGCCACCGTGAGCTGCCCGGTCGACACCCACGTGAGCCCGCAGCACACCGACCCGCTCGGCAGCAGCGGCTCGAACCCGGCCGCCCGCAGCACGCGCACCGCGGCCGCACCGATCCACGGCGCGAAGAAGTTCGTGAACGTGTCCGGCCACAGCACCACGCGCCGGCCGTGTTCGCCGGCCAGGAAGGACCGCGTGAACGGCGTGCGCGCGACCCTCGGCAGCGAGCGCTGCGGGGCGATCCCGCCGAGCCGCTTGAGCACGCCCGCCGGACCGCGTCCGGACATCAACGCGTTCGCCAGCCGCGGCGTCTGGGACGCCAGCCGCAGCCACAGCGGCAGCCAGCCCATCGAGTAGTGCGCTGCCGGGCGCACCCGGCGCGCGTAGTGGTGGTGCAGGAACTCCGCCTTGTACGTCGCCATGTCCACATTGACCGGACAGTCGCTCGCGCACCCCTTGCAGGACAGGCACAGGTCGAGCGCGTCGCGCACCTCGGTGGACCGCCAGCCGTCGGTGATCACCTCGCCGGCGAGCATCTCGTACAGCAGCCGCGCCCGGCCGCGCGTCGAGTGCCGCTCCTCGCCGGTGACCCGGAAGCTCGGGCACATCACCGCCCCGTCGGCACCGCGGTCGCGGCACTTCGCCACCCCGACGCACCGCCGCATTGCCTGCGCGAAGTCCCCGCCGTCGTGCGGGTAGCGGAACTCCGTGCCGGTCGACAGCGTGGCCGGCAGCGGCTCGACCGCGGCGAACCGCAGGTTCTCGTCGATCCCGAACGGGCTCACGATCATGCCCGGGTTCATCCGCCCCTCCGGGTCCCAGATCGCCTTGAACCGCGAGAACAGCGTGATCATGGTCGGCGAGTACATCCGGGGCAGCAGCTCCGCGCGTGCCTGGCCGTCGCCGTGCTCGCCGGACAACGTGCCGCCGTGCCGCACGACGAGGTCCGCGCCCTCCTCGACGAACCGCCGGTACGCCGCGACGCCATCGCGGTGCGTGAGGTCCCAGTCGATGCGGATGTGGACGCAGCCCTCGCCGAAGTGCCCGTACGTCAGCCCGCGCAGCCCGTGCCGCCCCAGCAGCGCGCGAAGCTCCCGCAGGTAGGCGCCCAGCCGCTCGGGCGGGACGGCCGTGTCCTCCCAGCCGGGCCACGCCTCCGAGCCGTCCGCCATCCGGGTCGAGATGCCCGACCCCTCCTCGCGCAGCCGCCACAGCGAACGCCGCACGGCCGGCTCGGTGTACATGCCGTGCGGGACGCCCAGTCGCTCGGCGATCGCGGTCGCGGCGTCGGAGGCCGACGCCAGGTCGTCGCCGCCGACCTCGACGAACAGCCACGCGCCGCCGTCGGGCAGGACCGGCCGGCGCTCGGAGCTTCGGGCGTCGCGCAGGGCGAGGATCCGCTCGTCCATGCTCTCCACGGTCAGCGGGCGGTGCGGCAGGATCGCCGGCACCGCGTCGGCCGCCGCCACGTCGTCACCGAAACCGAGCACCAGCAGCGCCCGCGCCGCCGGGACTCCGACCAGCCGCACCGTCGCGCCGAGCACGACCACGCAGGTGCCCTCGGTGCCGACGAGCGCCTTCGCGATGTCGTGACCGTGTTCGGGCAGCAGCTGGTGCAGCGGGTACCCGGACACCTGCCGGCCGAGCCGGCCGAGCTCGGTGCGCAGCCGGGCGAGGTTGCCGGTCGCCAGGTCACGCAGCGCCGTGTGGATCTCGCCGACCCGGCCCGGCGCCGCCGCGAGTCGGGAGAGCTCCTCGGCCGTGGTCGGGCCGACCGTGAGCCGGGTGCCGTCGTAGAGCAGGACGTCCAGCTCCACGACGTTGTCGAGCGTGGTGCCCCAGGCGACCGAGTGCGCGCCGCACGAGTTGTTGGCGATCATGCCGCCGAGCGTGCAGCGGCTGTGCGTCGACGGGTCCGGGCCGAACGTCAGGCCGTGCCCCGCGGCCGCGGCACGCAGGTCGTCGAGGACGACGCCGGGCCCGACTCGGGCGGTGCGGGCAACCGGGTCGATCTCCTCGATCGTGTCCAGGCGGGACAGGTCCAGCACGAGGCCGCCGCCGGTCGCGTTGCCGGCGAGGCTCGTGCCACCGCCGCGCGGGACGATCGGCACCCCGAACTCGCGGGCCGCGGCGACCGCCGCCACCGCGTCGTCCGCGTCCGCCGCGATCACGACGGCCAGCGGCACCTGCCGGTAGTTCGAGGCGTCCATTGTGTACAGCGCACGCGTGCCGGCGTCGAAGTGGACCGGCCCGGAGACGGCCCCGGCCAGCCGGCGTTCCAGAGCTTTCGTGTCCACAGTGGACCTCCCGTGCGGTCGCCCAGGGTCCACCGTAGTTTCCCGGCGGGCGTTCGGCCGGTCGTGCCGGCGGTCGGCGTGGTGCGGCGCCGGGATCAGCGGCGACGGACCAGGCCGAGGATCCTGCGGCCGGCCGCGCCCACCAGCCGCAGGGGGGCGCTGAACTTCCACGATGTCGAGGAGCGCAGCTCGTCCAGTGCGTGGTGGGCGTTGTTCGACACCTCCTGGAGGTCCGCCAGCGCCAGCCGCGTGGCGGCCAGGTCGTCCTCCAGCTTCGCGATCCAGCGCTCCTGCGTCTCCACCTTCTCCAGCGTCCGGTCCAGTGCGCGAGCGGAGCCCGGCGGCAGCAGCAGCGGCTGCTCGTCGAGCGCGATGTGCGCCACCGACCGCATCGCGAACCACTCCTGCGCCGACGCCGCCTGCGCCGACGTGTTGTCCGCCCACTTGTTGTAGATGCTCGTCATCCGCCCGGTGTCGACCACGCCGCACACGGACGCCGCGCGCACCAGGAACTGCCAGTCCTCGCAGACGGTCAGCGCCTCGTTGAAGGCGAAGCCCAGGTCGACCAGCGAACGGGGGAAGGCGAAGCAGTGGAAGGGCGTCTCGTTCTGGCGGATGTGGCGCGCCAGGTCGAACCTCGTGGCGTACGTCGGGGTCATGGGGCCCACCGCCACGTGCGACGCGAGCTCGTCCCCCTTGCCGTGCCGGCGCTTCTGCTCCGCGGCCCACCAGCGCACGACCATGCCCCGGTGCGTCCGCGCGTTCGTGCGGATGTTCTCCACCCAGTCGGCCGTCACCAGGTCGTCGTCGTCGAGGAAGACCAGGTACTCGCCGATCGCCTCCCGCAGGCCCGCGTTCGCCGGCCGCCCGCGGGTGCCGCCGTCGCAGGACACCACCCGCACCCGCTGCGCGATGTTGCCCTCGAACTCGTCGACCAGCTCGCGCACGGCCGTCATGCGGGTCGAGTCGTGGACCACCAGGACGACCTCGAAGTCGAGGCAGGTCTGCGCGGCCAGGCAGCACAGCACGTCCGTCAGCGTCTCCGGCCGGCGGCCCTGGGTCCGCAGCACGATGCTGACGAACGGCGTGCCGGCGTCGGTGACCTGCTCGGCGACCCGCGGCGAGCCCCGGTGGTAGCGCCGCACGAACTGGTTGACCACGCCGAACTCGTCCGCGCCGCGACGCACGTGGTCGAGGTAGGCGCCGAGGTTCGTCGCCGGCTCGAACGCCGGGTGGCCGGCGCGGTGCTGGTCGGACTCCTCCAGCGGGAAGTCGAGCCGGGCCGACTCGTACCAGCCCGTGCCCGACATCAGCTCGGTCAGCGTCCGGTCGGTGAAGAACCGCACGTGCGTACGGTCGAGCAGCCCCGAGTCCGTCGTCTCCCACTCGCCGACCAGGAGTCTCCTGGCGATGTCGCGGTGCGCGACGTTCGGGATGCTCACGACCAGCTCGACACCCGGATGCGTCCCGGTCACGTCCGCCAGCGCGGTCAGCACGAGCGCCGGCTCGGTGACGTGCTCCAGCACGTCCAGGCACAGCACCGCCGCCAGCGGCCGGCCGGCGATGATCGTGCGCAGCGTGTCCGGCAGCCCGGGCCCGGCCAGGTCGGCATGGTGCGCCTCGAAGCCCTGGTCGGCGAGCTTCGCGACCGAGTCCTCGTCGACGTCCACGCCGACGTAGCGCGCGCCGAGCCGGCGCAGCGGCGCGGCGACGGCCGCCGAGCCACAACCGAGGTCGAGCACGAGCTTGTCGTGCAGGTCCGTGTCCCGCAGCAGCCGAACCGCGGCGCCGTACGGGCCGCGCTCGGTGAACTCGAACTCGTAGTTGCTCAACTGGCCGTCCTCAGCACCCGTCCGAACCCGTCAGAACCGTCGCCGGCCGTACTCGCCGTCGGTGAAGTCGGCGACCCGGTCCGCACCCGCGAGCGGAGCCGGCAGCGACCGGTCCCGCCGCCGGCGTTCGAACTCCGCCACCGCGCGCTGCTGCTCGGTGCTGCCGTGCGCGGTCACCAGCTCGATGGTCTCCTCGACCACGTCGTCGCGGGCGTACCGGGTGGCCAGCAGCAGCCGGCCCAGCAGGCCCTCGTACAGCTCGATCTGGGTCGGCGCCACGGTGGCCGTGTCGACCAGCCGCTTGTCGTGGAACACCACCGCGTTCGGCTGGTGCACCACCCGCCCGCCGGCCAGCCGCAGCCGCCAGCTCAGGTCGACGTCGTTGACGTAGGACGGGAACGCGTCGGTGTCGAACCCGCCGGCCTCGCGGAACCACGGCGTGCGCACGAGCAGGCAGGCGCCGCTGGCCCAGCTCTGCTCGCCGGTCACCGGGTCGAACCACTTCGGGTGCTCGCACGGGATCTGCCGGGCGTCGACGGCGGCCACCAGCGGGTCGCGCATGGCCGACAGCAGCCGGGCGATCATCCGCGGCGAGACGTAGCAGTCCGGGTTGAGGAACAGCAGGGCGTCCTCGGGCGCGTCCTCGGCGAGCGTGTTGCAGCCGGCGCTGTGCCCGAGGTTGCGGCCGAACCACGTGTAGTCGACGCTCGCCCGGTGCTCGGCCATCGCGCGCAGCGCGGCCAGGTCGGCCTCCTTGATCACCGGTCCGCCCGAGCAGTCGCCGACGCTGATCGTGACCACGTTCGGCGCCGTCCTCGGGTCCTCGCCCGCCCGCTCGACACCGCGGACCAGCGACCGCAGGCAGCGCCACATCTCGTCGAGGGCGTTCTCGTACAACACGACGGCGACCCTGATGGAGCTGGGCGTCGCGTCGTCCACCGACCGCCCGGGTACCGTCGTCACCGTCTCCGTCTCCGCCACTGGTTCGGCTACTCGGGCGGGGTGAGCTCGAGCTGGGCCTCCAACACGGCGTCGAACTGCGTCTTCGCCTGGTCCTTGCCGGTAGCGAACGCCTCGACCCGGATCACGTCGTCACCGTTGGTGTAGTGCGCGCGGTAGACGTACACGGTGCGGCTCGAGCTCTCCTGGGTCGACGTGTAGACCTTGACGCCCTCCACGGCCCCGCCCTTGACCTGCTTGTACCCGAACCGGCGCTGGTCGGTCGTGATGTCCTCGGCGAGCTGGGGCGGGTCGTTGGTGCCGAAGGACCACAGGCTGATCGTCGTCGACTCGTTCACCACGACGACCGAGCGCGCCTCGGAGATGCCGGCCTGCTTGAGCAGCACCTTGTCCGGCGTCGGCAGCGCCTTGGACTTGGCCAGCTCCGCCGCCGAGTAGGTCTTGCCGCCCGAGGTCGTGCCCTCCGGCACGTACAGCGGGCCGAACGGCTCGGGCTCCTCCGACGTCGGCGGCGAGGGCTTCTCGGAGGTCTCCGTCGGCTGCGGACCGCCGGGCTGTGCGGACGTGTCGTCCTTCTTGAACACGGTCAGGAACAGCACGCCGCCCGCGATGACCAGCAGCAGCACGACCACGCCGACGATCGCCCACGCCTTGCCGCGCCCCGGGGGCTTGTCGGTGTCGAACACCTCGGCGCCCTGCGCCTGGTAGCCGGCCCACGGCGGTACCAGCTCCTCCTGCTCCTCCCACGGCGGCGTCGACTGCTGCGGGCCCCAGGTGCCCTGCGGCGGTGGGCCCTGTTGTCCCTGATGCTGTCCCTGCTGTTGTTGCCACTGCTGGGCCGGCATGCCCTGCGGGGGCGAGGGCGGCACCTGCGGCACGTACTGCGTGCGGTCGCCGAAGCTCGGGCCGGGGCCCTTGCTGGCCGTGTCGTTCATGTCGACGATCTGCGTGCTGTCCGTCGAGTTGGAGACGATCTGCGTCTTCTCCGCGTTCGACGCGCTCGGCACGGCCTGGGTGACGTCGTCACCACCCTGCTGCTGCGGCGGCTGGGCGGGCGGGGGCTCGCTCGGTCGCTCGGTCGTCCACTTGAACGGCGGCGGGAAGGCGTCCTGCCCGCGGTTGACCGGACCACTGCCCTGGCCCGGACTGGGTGGAGTCTGCTGGGCACCACCTTGCGGGGCACCGCCCTGCGGAGTACCACCCTGCGGAGTACCACCCTGCGGAGTACCACCTGTCGCCATGGCGAGGATCCGCTCGCGTTCCCGCCGGTAGTCGTCCGCCGAGATCTGGCCAGATGCGAGCGCACCGTCTAGCTGGCTCAGCTCCTCCTGCCAGGTCACCTGACAGCCTCCTAGAACCAAAGAAATTACAAGGCGGACCGAACGCCTGCCCCCGTATGGCACGAGCGCCGGTGACTATCCTACTTTTCGTCGACCGTCCGCAAGGAGGGCGGGAGGGGGTGCGAATGGCCGGTCGGGGCGGCCAACACCGCGTAGGCCCAGCTAGTCGCGCCTCTCGTCGTGTCCCTCGTCGTGCCACTGACGGTTTCGGGACGTTGCGCCTCGTCATCGCGTGCGGCGTCATCGGCTTCCACGCCATGCCGATCACCGGCGACTACGATGGCTGGGGCTGGGGTCAGCACTGGTACCACTACGGCACGCTGACCGTCGCCGCGTTCATGGCGATGAGCGGCTTCTTCGTGATGAAGACCTGGGAGCGGGACCCGCACCTGGTCCGCTACTGGGTCCGCCGGGCGCTGCGCATCATGCCGGGCCTGCTCGCGGTGGTCCTCGTGTCCGCGTTCGTGCTCGGCCCGCTCGTGACCACGCGCAGCGCCGGCGAGTACTTCTCCGACTCGCGGACGTGGTCGTTCGTCTGGCACAACCTGCTGCTGTTCCCGCAGCAGTACGACCTGCCCGGCGTGTTCGCGGACAACCCGTACCCGCTGGCGATCAACGGCTCGCTGTGGTGCCTGCCGGTCGAGGTGCTCGGCTACGCGATGGTCACCGTCGTGGGCGTGCTCGGCATCAACCGGCGGCGCTACCTGATCTTCCTGGTCGCCGTGCCCTTCGCCGCGCTGCTCGTGCTGCGCGTGACCGGCGTGATCGCGCTGCCGGACACCATGTTGCTGCTGCTCACGAACCCGCTGCTGCAGTACATGGCGATCTACGCGATGGGCATCGCGACCTGGCTCTACCGCGACCGGATCCCGCTGTCCTGGTGGGGCGTGGCCGCCGCCGTGGTGATCGAGTTCCTCGTCTACCCGGGCCCGGTCGCGGACATCACGCGCGCGGTCACCGTGCCGTACGCGATCCTGACGATCGGCACCAGGCTGCCGTCGTGGCTGTGCCTGCCGAACTGGCTGACCGTGGCGAGCTTCGGCGTGTTCCTCTACGGCTTCCCGGTCGAGCAGACGCTGGCCTGGCTCGGCGCGGACAACCCGTGGCAGGTCATCGGCGCGGGCGTGCCGATCGCGCTGCTGCTGGGCCTCGCGTCCTGGCACCTGGTGGAGAAGCACGGCCTGCGCCTGCGCGCCACGCTGACCGACCGCCGGCCGGACGACCGCCCGGACACCCGCCCGGACACCGCCGCCGCGGAGCCCCGTACCGAGCGCATCCCGGCCGTCTTGGGTTCCGACCCGCCGACCGTCGAGCTGCCGGTGCTGCGGCCGGCCACGGAGATCTCCGGGATCTCCGGTCGCCGCCCGATCGCATAACACCCAACCGGCGGACGGCGGTTGCCTATGCTACGTCGCATGGCGAGCGAGGGTGCCGCCCGCGACGAGGGAAATGACGCGGGCCGGAAGGGCGACGGCTACGGCACCCTGCGCCTCGTCTTCGCGTTCATCGTGGTCATCGACCACACCCCGATCCTCACCGGCCGCGGCAACAGCTTCATGCCGGCCGAGTCCGGCGTCGACCTCGGCGCCGTGTCGGTGGGCGCGTTCATGGGCCTGTCCGGCTACTTCATCATGCGCAGCTGGCAGCGCGACCCGAACCTGTGGCGGTTCTGGGTCCGCCGGCTGCTGCGGATCATGCCGGGCCTGGCCGTCGTGCTCGCCCTGACCGCGCTGGTTCTCGGCACGCTGACGACCACGCTCGGCAAGCGCGAGTACCTCGCCCATCCGGCCACCTGGAGCTACGTCGGCGACAACCTGCTGCTGTTCCCGCAGCAGTACGTGCTGCCCGGCGTGTTCACCGGCAACCACTACCCGGGCGCGGTGAACGGCTCGCTGTGGAGCCTGCCGGTCGAGCTGCTCGGCTACGTGCTGATCGCGTTGCTCGGCCTGCTGATCACGTTCAGCCGGTCCCGGATCGTCATGGTCGTGTTCGCGCTGTCCATGGCGGTGCTGCTGCAGCGAATGGTCATCGGGCAGCTCACGCTGCCGCCGGTGCTGCTGCTCGTGCCGATATTCCCGCTGCTGCAGTACCTGGGCATGTACGCGGTGGGCGCGGCGATCTGGCTCTACCGCGACCGGTTGCGGCTGAGCTGGTTCGGCGTGCTGCTGTGCGTGGGCGTCGACTTCACGCTGTACTCCTCGGCGATGGTCGAGGTGGCGCGGATCTTCACGCTGCCCTACCTCGTCGTCGCGATCGGCCACCTGCTGCCGCGCCGGCTGTGGCTGCCGAACTGGCTCACGGTGGCCAACTACGGCGTGTACCTCTACGGGTTCGTGGTTCTCCAGACGTTGCTGTTCCTCGGCGTGGGGCCACCCTGGCTGGTGGCCGCGGCGGCCGTGCCGATCGCGCTCGGGTGCGGCCTGATCTCCTGGCACGTGGTGGAGAAGCAGGCGATGAAGCTGCGCCGCGTCCTCATCCGCCGGCCGGCTCGCAAGCCGGAGCCGGCCGGTGAGCCCGGTTCGGGCACGTCCGACGAGCAGACCGAGGAGTTCCCACCGGTCGGGCCCGCGCAGCCCGCACCGGCACCCGCGTCCAGCTGACCCGGCGGGATTCCTGCCGGTGGCTCAGGACGGCGGCAGGACCGCGAGGATCGTGTCCGCTACGGTCTCCAGCTCCCGGCGGAGCTGGTCGCGGTTCGCGTTGAGCTGGGCCACGCCGAACCGGACGGTGTACTTGCCCGTCGTGTAGACGACCCGGTACACGGTGGCCTCCTCGCTGCGCTCCAGCACGGGCAGCCCACTGCTCAGCTCCTTGCCGGGGGTGAACCCGGCGTCGCCCAGGTACTGGCGCTCGGCATCGGTGAACGCGGCGGCTGTGGTCGCGTTCGGCATGGTGAACACCAGCAGCGCGTTGCCGGTCTCGCCCTTCGTGGAGCCGCGGAAGATCACGTCGCTGACGCTGCTCTGGATGGCCGCGTCGACCTCCTGCGGGGCCAACAGCTTGAGCTGGCCGGCTCGCGCGGCCGAGATCGTGCCGTTGTTCTTGTCCGCGGCCCCGGGCAGCGGACCCACGACGTCGGCCAGGTTCGTGGGCAGGTCATCCGGAGGCGTGCTCTGCTGCGGCGTGGACGGCGCCGGCTGGTTCGGCGCCTGGCTCTGCGGCTGGTCGCTGGTGGCCGGCGGGTTCGCGGCCGGCGCCTCGTCCGACCGGAAGGCGAAGTACCAGACCCCGCCGCCGACCACCGCGAGCGCGATCACGACCGACAGCAGGACCGCGGCGGTGCGGCGGGCGTTGCCCTGCGGCCTGGCCCTGGAGAAGACCTCCTCGCCGCGTACGTGCCCGGTCCACCGCGCGGGCGCCGGCAGGGGCGGCGGTGGGGGCGGCGCCGGGTAGTCCGTCGGCCGGGGCGGGAACGTGGGGACCTTCTTCTTGCCCGACTCGGCCACGGTCTCGGCGGCCACGCTGGCGGTCCGGTCCGGGTCGTCCGGGTCGCCGGGCTCGATGATCTCCACCAACCCCACGGAACCCGCGGAGCCCGCGGGCTCCACCCGCGCGGCGGGCTCGGCGACGGTCTCCGTGGACTCCATGGCGTTCCTGGGCGCGGCGGGCGGGGCAGGCCCGCGCTGGACGACGGTCTCCTCCACGGGCGCGGGGTGGACGGCGGTCTCGTCCGCGGGTGCGGAGTGGACGATCGTCTCCTCCACGGGCGCCGGGTGGACGGCGGTGTCGTCCTCCTCGACGGGCTGGCCGTGCACGACGGTCTCGTCGACCACGACCGTCTCGTCCGCCACGATTTGGGTCTCCTCCGCGTCCTCGTCGGCGGGGGGAGCGGGAGGTGCCGGGGGAGCGGGCGTGGCCGGCGCGGCTTCCGGTGGTGCGGCGTCGGGGCGGGCGCTGGACCACAGGGAGCCCCGGCCCTGCGCTGGTGCGGAGGCCTCGGCGAGTAGCTCGTCACGCATGCGTCGGTAGTCTTGCGCGGAGATCTCGCCCCCGGACAGTTGCTTGTCCAACCGCCGCAGCTCGTCCTGCCAGTCCATGTGCGTACTCCTGTGTCGGTTGCCCTCGACGTAACAGGATGCCGCACGACGCGGAAGGAATTGTTCGCAGTCGTGATGTCCGCAGAAAAGATCGCCGGAACGACCGTCGAAAGAATCCGCGAACGCTACGTCGACCTACTCGTCCGCGCGCTCACCAACACCATCTACGAGGACCCCAACGAGGCACCCTGGGGACCGGACGGCTTCGACCCGAAGGCCCGCGGCGAAGGCGCCGACTGGCCGCACACCGCGCACACGATGGTCGGCCGCAAGCGCCTGGAGAACCTGCACGAATGCGTCCGCACGGTGATCGCCGACGGCGTGCCCGGCGACCTCGTCGAGACCGGCGTGTGGCGCGGCGGCGCGTCGATCCTCATGCGCGGGGTGCTCGCGGCCCACGAGGAGACCGGCCGCACGGTCTGGGTGGCCGACTCGTTCGACGGCCTGCCGCCGCCGGACACCGAGCGCTACCCGGCCGACGCCGGCGACACCCACCACGAGGTCGACTTCCTCGCCGTGCCGCTCGCGGAGGTCCGCGCCAACTTCGCCAGGTACGGCCTGCTCGACGACCAGGTCCGCTTCCTGCCCGGGTGGTTCCGTGACACGCTGCCGACCGCACCGATCGAGCGGCTCGCGGTCCTGCGCCTCGACGGCGACATGTACGGCTCGACCTGGGACGCCCTGACCGCGCTGGCCCCGAAGCTCTCGCCGGGCGGGTTCGTGATCGTCGACGACTACCACGCGGTCGCGGGCTGCCGGCAGGCCGTGGACGACTACCGCGCCGCGAACGGCATCGACGCGCCGATCCGGACCATCGACTGGGCCGGCGTCTTCTGGCGGGTCCCCCGGGACACGGCCACCTAGGCCTCGGCGGGCTGCTCGTCCCGCTTGGCACGACGGGCGCGGACCAGGCCGTACCGCAACGCGAGCAGCATGTCCGCCAGCGTGTGGCCGACCCGCAGGATCAGGCTCACCGTCGTCGCCGCGGCCACACCCAGCAGCGGGGTCAGCGCCAGGATCAGCACCGCCTCGCGGGCGCCCACGCCGGCCGGCGCGATGAACACCACGAGCCCCACGATCCAGCCCAGCGCGAACGCGCCCGTGCACACCACGGCGAGCTGCAGGACGGAGTCGGTGAACGGGTCGGCGAGCAGGTACCCGGCGAGCCCGTAGCCCAGCCACGCCGGCAGCATCCACGCGAGCGGCCGCACCAGGTGTCCCCACCGCAGCGTCGGCGGCTCGACGCCGGACCGGCCGGCGAGCTTGCGAGCCAACAGGTTCACCACCCGCGGGTGCAGCAGCACCAGCGCCAGCGGAACGCAGACGCCCGCCCAGCCGAACCGGCTCACCAGGTCCGGCTGGCTGATCAGCAGCAGCGCGCCGACGAGCACCGAGGTCACCGCGTGCACCACGAGGAACACCGAGCCCGCCAGCAGCGCGAGCCCGCCCGGCACGCCGTGCTCGCGGGCGAACCGCATCTGTGCCAGGAACGGCCAGATCGAGCCCGGCAGGTACTTGCCGACCTGTGCGGGGAAGAAGATCTGCCGCGCGGCCCCGGACGACACCGACGAGCCCAGCGCCGCGAGGCAGTGCTTCCAGACCTCGGCCGTCGCCAGCAGCCCGGCGACGACGCACCCGAGCGCCAGCACCATCCGCCACCACGCGATGTCGCCGATCGCGTCGACCACGTTCGGCAGCTGGTCGCGCAGCGCCCAGCCGGCGACGCCGACGGCGACCACCACGAACACGATGGCCAGCAGGTCGGCCAGCCGGCTCGGTCGCGGTGGTGTCGGTTCAGACATGCCTAGTCACGCCTGATCAGCCCGGTCGTCGTCGGGTAGGGCAAGGTCGGCGTCGCGCCCTTGAGCAGCTCGATGCGAACGCCCGGCATCGCCGAGAGGACGTCCCAGTAGCGCTTGCGCTTGATGTTGTCGAACACGATCACGCCGTCGTCGGCGAGGTGGTCCAACGCGCGGCGGAACGCGTCGTTGCGTGCCCGCCCGTCCACCACGATCAGGTCGAACACGCCGCCGACCTGGTCGATCGTGGCCACGTAGTCGGCGAAGTCGAGCTCGGTGTGCCCGGCCCGGCCGGACCGGATCACGGTCCGCGGCGTGGCGGGCGTCGCCGGCACCGCGTGCAGCTTCACGCCGGGGGTGTCCGCGAGCAGCTCGCGGACGAACTCGACCCACTCGCCGTCGTGCTCGACGCTGTCCACCTGGCCCGCTCGCCGGGCGAGCCACGCGGTGCTCGCGCCCGCGCCGTACTCGAACACGCGGGCGCCCGGCCGGTCGGCCAGGAACTCCTCGACCCGGCGCATCGCGGGGTAGCTCCACCAGGCCAGGTCCATCCGCGCCAGCTCGGCGGCGTCGAAGATCGAGAACAGCGTGCGCACGTGCCGCGCTTTCGGGGACTCGCTGCGCTCCAGCCGCGTCAGCAGGCCGGTCTTGTCCGCGGCCTTGCGCACGGTCCGCACACCGGAGACGTACGCCCCCCGCAGGCCACTCATTTCGCCACCACGCGGGTCGTCGGCTCGACCGCGTCGGCCGGCTCGAGCGTCTTGGTCCGCTCGTCGATCAGGTCCGTGGCCTCGCGCCGGTTCGCCGTCCGGTGGAGCACGATCTCCGCGATCAGCCCGATGGAGATCATCTGCACGCCGAGGATGATCAGCAGGATGCCCAGCATCAGCAGCGGCCGGTCGCCGATGGCCTCGCCGCCGAAGACCTTCACGATCGTCAGGTAAGCCAGCAGCACGAACCCGAGCAGGCCGGACGCCAGGCCCAGGCCGCCGAACAGGTGCGCCGGGCGGCGGCCGTACTTGGTGATCGTCATGACGGTCAGCAGGTCGATCGCGCCGCGCACGTAGCGCTCGAACCCGTACTTCGACTTGCCGTGCTCGCGCGGCCGGTGGTTGACCGCGAGCTCGCGGACCTTATAGCCGCTCTGGTGGGCGAGCGCAGGGATGTAGCGGTGCAGCTCGCCGTAGAGCGGCACCCGCCGGTACACCTCGGTCTTCGCGGCCTTGAGCCCACAGTTGTGGTCGTTGAGCTTCAGCCCGGTGATCACGCCGGTCATCTTGTTGAAGAACTTCGACGGGATGCGCTTGCCGAGCGGGTCCTTGCGGTCGGCCTTGTGGCCGGAGACCAGGTCGGCGCCGTCGTCGAGCTCGGCCAGCAGGCGCGGCACCTCGGTCGGGTCGTCCTGCAGGTCGGCGTCCATCGTGACGACCCGCTCGCCGAGTGCCTCGTCGACCGCCGCGGCGAGCGCCGCGGCCTTGCCGAAGTTGCGCCGCAGCCGCAGCGCACGGACCCGCCGGTGCGTGGCGGCCAGGTCCCGCATGACCGTCCAGCTGGTGTCGACGCTGCCGTCGTCGACGAAGATCACCTCGTACTCGACTTCGGGCAGCGTCTCGAACGCCGCCGCGATCTCGGCCACCAGGGTGGCCAGCGTCGCCTCCTCGTCCTTGACCGGGATCAGGACGCTCACCTGCACGTCTGGCACGGTTTCAATAGTCACTACTCGTCTCCGGTATCGCTGACCTGGGCGGGAAGCCACCTCATCGCACCGCTCTCGTACACGACCACGACGCGTGTCTCGTCGGTGACCGGTCCGAGGACCTTGAAGCCTACGTCGGGCGGCAGATCCCAGTACCTCGCGGTGACCTCGCTGCGCGTCATGCGGCTCACGCCCCCGCCGACGACCTTGCCGGCGCCGTCCACGACCAGCGTGCAGCGCACCTGGTCCGTGCCGCGCCCGACGCCCCCGGTGGCCCAGCCGATGATGATCGAGGCCTCGCCGCGCGGCTCGACCCGATCGATGACGCCGGCCGGCTCGCTCGGGCTGCGGGAACCGGGCTGCGGGAGCGCGGTCGTCCGCGTCAGGTCGATGGTCGAGCCGAGCTCGGGGCCGCCGCAGCCGAGGGAGAACGTCCCGTTGAGGGGATAGTGGTGCAGTGCCGTGAGCTTCGGCTCGAGCTGGGCCTCCCTGGGCAGCACCGGGCCCAGCACGTCGCCGTAGCCGGCGGCGATCGCGACGCCCTCGATCGGGTGCTCCGCGATCTGGGACCGCAGCATCGCGGCCGTGGGCAGGCCGAGCGTGAAACCGACGACGCCGAGGGAGACCGTGGTGATCGCGATCTTCTGCGCGTTGCGCCGCACGCCCTTGTAGAGCACGACGGCCATCAGCACGAGCAGCGGGACCGACACCATCACCGCGAGCGAGGAGTACCGGCTGGAGAGCCCGAAGTCGGCGCCGAAGTCGACCCGGGCGGCGGCGATCATGCCGCAGGCGAGCACGCCGTAGACGGCGAGTGCCCACCAGAACCGCAGTGCCTTGTCACGCGCGGTCTTGTTGGTCATCAGCACGGCGTAGACGACGAGCATCAGCGCGCCGGCGATGACCGCGACGCCGGCGTTGTCGGCCGTCCACATCTTCCCGACGATCGTCAGGAACGTGAACAGCAGCGAGCCGATGTCGTTCGCCGGTACGCCGCCCACCCAGTTGACCGGCTTGAGGACGTACCAGATGCCGACCACGACCACGCCGATGCCGAGCGGCACGAGCCGGGTCCGCCAGCGCTCCTTGTGCAGCGTGGCGAGCACCGCGAGCGCCGGCCAGAGCGCGAACGCGGTGCCGTAGGACGCGGTCGCGAGGATGCCGACACCCCAGGCGGCCCACCACGTCCGCCGGTGCGCGAGTACGAGCGAGGCGACCACGAACAGGTTCGCCGTGAGCCACGCGGAGCCGCTCATCGAGCGGACGAACATGTGCAGGCCCTGCAGGCTGAACACGAGCGCGGACGCGCCGACCACGAGCCCCGCCCGCACCACCGGGGGCAGCGACGCCGGCAGTGCCGCACGCATCAGCAGCACGGTGACGGCCGCGATCACGATCACGAGGTAGCCGAGCACCCGGTTGTCGCCGTCCGCGAGCCGCGCGTCGAGCCAGTACAGCAGCGACGGGATCATCAGCGGGTGCTCGTTCTGCGGCTGGAGCAGGCCCACGGCGCGGAGCGAGCCGTCCGGGTTGGTGATCCGCTCGAGGACGTACCAGTAGTCGAGCCACTGCAGCTTTCCGGACCTAGCCACCTCGAGCACGATGGCGATCGGGGGGATCAGCGCGAGCAGCTCGACGAGTCGGGCGACGGTCCGGTCCGTGAACCTGCGGCGCAGCGCGGCGACCCACGCGTCGGCCCGGCCGCCTCCGTTCACCGAATCCTCGCCGTCTCCGCCGTTGTCCGGTTCGCGCGGCGGATCCGCCTCTGGATCCTTCTTCAAGACCGTGCTCGTCACGCCAATACCATGTCAAAGACGCCTTGGCGACCGACGCGCGGCCTAGATGTCGGCTCCCACCCGGCCTCCGTTCGGCCTCGCGTCGCACGGCCGTCCGTTGATCTCGGTCAGAACCACGGAGAAGAGTGCGAGCATGGCGTTGTTCGACTTCCGGCGGGACAGGACACGGATCGTCGAGGCGTCGCGGGCCCTTCCCGGCCGCACGAACCGGATGCCGGTGCCGCGCACGCACGCGATGTTCACCGACCGGCCGATCGCCCCGCCGTTCCCGGACGGCATGCGGACGGCCGTGTTCGGAATGGGCTGTTTCCGGGGCGCGGAGCGCCCCGGCTTCCGCAGCTCGTAGACAAACGACCCGCCGAATTCGGGCGTTGAGCTGGAAGAACAGGGATTGCTGTGCTGCCGCGCGTGTGCCTACACCCTGATCTCTCATTCGTGCAGGTCAAGCGTGTGCGTGGCGACGTGGGTCGGCATGGTGGGCGCGCCTTTGCCGCCTTGTCCGTGTCCACGCGAGGCGCGTAGACACATGATCATTATCGCGGGCGCCGGGGCGTTCCAACAGTCTTGATCTTGCGGGTCAAGGACGACATGACCGCAGGTCAGGCCGTTCGTCATCCCGCCCTCGACACGGTGTAGGCACACGCCTTACCAGCGAGTGGCTCCGTTTCTGCAGGCCACACGGCGTTGTCGGGCGCCGCGTTCCTACATGCTGCGGAACCCGGGAGCGCCTTTCTGGCAGACCCCGGGCGTGTACACGACTACGCGGAGGACTACCACCAGCAGTACTTGGTAAAAGTTCCGAACGGTTATTGCGGGGCTAGGTGGGACCGGCGTGAGTTGTCCAGTGGGGCTGACGATGGATGGGAGTCGACGAGTGTTCCGCAGCGTGGGTGCGCTACCTGCCGTAGTGGTAGCGGCAGGCAGCTATCCGGATCTCGTCACCCGCGATCTTGTAGACCAGCCGGTGCTCATCGGTGATCCGACGTGACCAGTAGCCCTGAAACCCATGCTTCAGGGCCTCGGGTTTGCCGATGCCTTCGTTCCCGTTTCGACTGATTTCCTTGATCAGTGAGTTGATCCGCTTGAGGATCTTGCGGTCCTCGGACTGCCACCAGACGTAGTCGTCCCAAGCGAGTTCGTCCCAGACGAGTTTCATTCGGCGAGCTCATGTGGCGCGCCGCCGCCCGACTCCAGGCGCTCAATCGCCGTGATCAGACGCCTGGCGTTCTCCGGGCTGCGGAGCAGGTAGGCGGTTTCCTTCAGTGACTCGTAGTCGTCGAGCGAGACGATCACGACGGGCTCATGCCCGGCGCGTGTGATCACAACTTCCTCGCGATCGTTGACCACGGAGTCGAGAGTCTCGGCGTAGTGCGCGCGGGACTCGGAGTAGCTCATGGTCTTCACAGCGGACACCTCTCTCGAGCACGTACAAAAAACTGTACGTCCGATGGGCCGGGGGCGTCAAGCTCCTCGACGGCCCACGAGCGAGTGGTGCTGACACGGCACGGCCGGCCCGTTGCGGCCGTCGTCTCGCTCGACGATCTTCGAGCGCTGGAGTTGGCAGAGGGCGAGGCCGATTTGCAGGCCGCGCGCGAAGCGCTCGCCTCCGAGGAGCGTCGCGTACCGCATCGCGAGATCCTTGGCTCGCTTGGTCTTGTCTGACCGGTGACGTTCGACATCGAGTGGACGGCGCCTGCTGCCCGTGAGCTTCGGAAACCTGACCGTGCGAGGCAGCGTCGCGTCGCTCGCGCCGTTACGGCACTCGGCTTGGATCCTCGCCCGTCGGGGTTCAAGGCGTTGGTGGGGCATCCCGCGGGTGGTGATGCGGATTCGCGTCGGTGACTATCGCGTCGTCTATCAGATCGAGGATGGCCGGGTGCTCGTCACCGTCGTGCGCGTCGCGCGTCGTCGCGAGGTCTACCGCAAACTCTGAGCTTCTCGGGCGAGCGACGCGGCCCGCGCTCTGGCGGGCACCCGCCGCCCATCGCGAGCGGACGACGGGACTCGAACCCGCGACCCTCACCTTGGCAAGGTGATGCGCTACCAGCTGCGCTACGTCCGCGATGTGTCGTCGCGAGTTTAGCCGACCGGCCCCGGGTGGCCGGCTCGACTTCGTACGACCGTGGATTGGGCCGAACGGGCTAATACATTCGTAGGTATCCCCTTCACGTTCTTAACGTTTGCCGTCCACATGAATCCGCCCTGTGGCATGTTGAGCCAGATTCCCGTGGCGGCCGGGAGGAGGTGCCGGCTCACATGACCGGCAAGGCTCCGCGCTCATCCGGAGCGCACAGGGCGGAGGCCAGCGCGGACCGCAAGGCGGAGACCGGGGACACGCAGGATCGGGCGCTGCTCGACCGCCTCCGGGCTGGGGACGATGCGGCTTTCGGCGAGTTGTTCTCGCGGCACTCCACGGCCGTCTACCGGCTCGCGCTCGGGCTCGTCGCCGACCGCGCGGAGGCCGAGGATCTCACCGCCGAGGCGTTCTTCCGGGTGCTGCAGGCCATCCGCCGCGGCTCCGGCCCGGTCGACAACGTGCGTGGCTACCTGCTGATCGTCGCGCGGCGGGTGGCGTGGGAGTGGAGCCTGCGCCGCAGGGACGTCCCGGTCAGCGACGAGGAGCTGACCCACCGGGCCGCGTCCGACCCCGACACCACCGGCCAGTACACCGAGCGCAGCCTGATCCGCCGCGCGTTCACGAGCCTTCCGGAGCGCTGGCGCAAGGTCCTCTGGAAGATGGAGGTCGAGGGCGAGCGCCCGGCCGCCGTGGCGACCAACTTCGGTCTGAGCCCCAACGCCACCGCCGCCCTCGCCCGCCGCGCCCGCCAGGGCCTGCGTGCCGCGTACCTGCAGGCGCACCTCGCCGCCGACCGCAGTGCCACCGGTTGCCGCTCCGTCCTCGAGAAGCTCGGCGCGTACACCGCCGGCAGCACGTCCGGCATCGAGCGCCGCCGCATCCGCGCCCACCTCGCCGGCTGCGCCTCCTGTACCGCGATGCACGCGGAGCTCCGCGAGGTCTGCTCCGGGCTGCGGGCGCACGCCGGGCTCGCCGCCGCGCCCGCCGTGGTCGCGGGCGCGGTCGCCGCCGGCGGGTTCGGCGCGACCCTGAAGGGGCTGCTGGCGAGCACCAAGATCCAGGTCGGCCTGGTGGCCGGCTCCGCAGCCGCGGTCGGCCTGCTCGGGTTCGTCGTCACGCCGTGGGGTGGCGGGGACGGCGCGGCCGCCCCGGTCGACCTGTCCGGCCGCAACGGCGTCGAGCTGGAGATGACCCACAAGGCCGAGCCGTCGCACTCGCCGCTGCGGGTCACGACCGGCCGGCTGACGACCCGGGCGGAGGTGCCGGCGGCCGACCCCGTTGACGAGCCGGTGCCCACGACGACACCCGGGCCCGCGAAGCGCTCGGCCGTCCCGGCGCGGACCGACGACGGCGCGCGCACCGGGCGGCCGATGACGACCCGGCAGGCGGCCTTCGACGAGAGCGCGCCGATCGTCTACCGGCAGACCAGGGTCGAGCGGCACACCACGACCTACAACGGCTACACGGTGGTGTACGAGACGACCACCGTCACCGAGACCAACTCGCTGGACCAGACCCGGACCACGACCCGGACGACCAGCTACACCCAGCAACAGACGCTGGCGAAACCGCCGTCCGGTTCACCGCAGACAGCCCGAACGGCTGAATCTACTCCCTCGCCGGCTGCGCCGAACGGACCCTGACAGGTGCGTGGGGTTGGCGGGTTAGGCCATCATTAGTAGCGATGATCCCGACCAGCTCCGGAGCCGGGAGGCCTTGATGACGCGCGTGGTGCGCGGCGCGGATGGACGGCAGTGGACCCTACGCAGCCAACTCGAATGGCGCTCACCGGCCACCGCGGACGACTTCGAACACGACGTGAGCGTGGGTAACGCGGCCGCGATCGTGCTACTCGCCCTGGTGTTGACGCTCGGCGTGGTCCTGATCGTGTGGACCCCCGACGACGTCGTGGTGCCGCTGTGGGTCGTGTTGCTCGTACTCATGCTCATCCTCTTCTTCCCGACGCGGTGGGCACTGCGCCGGCCGTGGACGGTGGTGGCCGAGACGGGCGACAACGGCGAGAACGAGCCCGTCGAGAGATGGGTGGGCGTCGTGCGCGGCGTGTTCACGGTGCGCCAGCAGATCAAGCGGGTGGAGAAGAGCATCGCGGTCGACTCGGTGCCCGGCATCGAGGGTCCGCTGCAACCCGTGGCGTAATCGCCGGAATCCGGCAAGACTGGCGGTGTGCCTGAACTTCCCGAGGTCGAGGCGCTCGCCCAGCACATCCGCGAGCACGGCGTCGGCCGCACCGTGAGCAGGGTCGACGTCGCGTCGCTGTCCGTGCTCAAGACCGTCACCCCACCGTGGACCGAGCTGCGCGACCGGACCGTCACCGCGGCCGGCCGGCACGGCAAGTTCCTCGACCTGGACTGCGACGGGCTGCACCTGGTCATCCACCTGGCCCGCGCCGGCTGGCTGCGCTGGGCGGAGACGCTGTCCGCGGCGCCGCCCCGGCCGGGCAAGGGCCCGCTTGCGCTGCGGGTGCACCTCGGCACGCCCGGCAAGGGCCCGGGCTTCGACCTGACCGAGGCCGGCACGAAGAAGGGCCTGGCCGCGTGGATCGTCGCCGACCCGGCCGAGGTGCCGAGCATCGCCGCGCTCGGCCCGGACGCGCTGGCGGTCACCCGTGCCGAGTTCGCGGGCGTGCTCGCCGGCCGCACCGAGCGGCTGAAGACGGTGCTGACCACGCAGAAGATCCTGGCGGGCGTCGGCAACGCCTACTCCGACGAGATCCTGCACACCGCCAAGCTCTCCCCGTACGCCACCGCCGGCAAGCTCACCGACGCCGCGCTCGACGACCTGTACGCGGCGCTGCGCACGGTGCTCACCGACGCGGTGAGCCGGTCGGTCGGCCAGCACGCGGCGCTGCTCAAGGGGGAGAAGCGGTCCGGCCTGCGGGTCCACGCCCGCACGGGCATGCCGTGCCCGGTCTGCGGCGACACCGTCCGCGAGGTCTCGTTCGCGGACAAGGCGTTCCAGTACTGCCCGACCTGCCAGACCGGCGGCAAGCCGCTCGCGGACCGCCGGATGTCCCGGCTGCTCAAGTAGGGCTCGCTTGCTTCGTGAGCACGGTCGGTCGAGCATTGACGGGTGACCGACCTGCTGTCCGACATTTTCAACGAGCGTGCGCTCGTCGGGGCGCTGGCCATGCTCGTCGTCGGCGGCTTGTTCGCGCTGATCGTCCGGCGGCGCAAGTCGGAGGGCTCGGTCGACGACGCGGTGCTCGACGCCGTGCAGCGCCTGTCGAAGGCGGCGCCGGCGATGCGCAGCGGGCTCACCGAGGAGGCGGCCGACCAGGCGGTCAAGCACCTCGTGGAGATGCTGAAGTGCGTCGCCATCGGCATCACCGACGAGCGGGGCCACCTGCTGTCCTGGGACGGCGGGGCCAACGAGCACTACCAGCACCTGATCCCGACCATCGACGTCGCGATCCGCAAGGCGCAGCGGGCGGCCATCCCGCACACGAACCTCAAGTGCAACCAGCGCGGCCGCTGCCCGATGCGCACCGCGGTGATCGTCCCGCTGATCCCGGACGGGCACGTGGAGGGCACGCTGATCGTGGTCGGCGGCGTGAACTCCAAGCGGCTCATCCGCGCCGCCGACGAGGTCGCGAAGTTCGTCTCGATCCAGCTGGAGCTGGCCAAGCTCGACGAGTCCAAGCAGGCGCTGGCCAAGGCCGAGGTGCGGATGCTGCGCGCACAGATCTCGCCGCACTTCCTCTACAACGCGCTGAACTCGATCTCCTCGCTGATCCGCACCGACCCCGAGCGCGCGCGCGACCTGCTCCAGGAGTTCGCGGACTTCACGAGGTACTCGTTCCGCACCTCGGGCCAGTTCACCACGCTGGCCGAGGAGCTGCGCAACATCGACCGCTACCTGACCATCCAGAGCCAGCGCTACGCCGACCGGCTCACCGTGCGGATCAAGATCGCGCCCGAGGTGCTGCACGTGGTGGTGCCGTTCCTGGTGCTGCAGCCGTTGGTGGAGAACGCCGTGCAGCACGGCCTGTCCCCGCAGCCCGGCGGCGGCACGATCACCGTGGTGGCGCAGGACAACGGCAACGAGGCGCTGATCAGCGTGGAGGACGACGGCGTCGGCATGGACGCCGACCGCCTGTTCGCCGACCTCCGCGACGCCCACAAGACCGGCTCGCACGTGGGCATCGGCAACATCAACCAGCGCATGCGCTCGGTCTTCGGCGACGAGTACGCGCTGATGGCGGAGACGGCCCCGGGCGCGGGCATGAAGGTGATCCTGCGCGTCCCGAAGTTCTTCCCCGGCGTCCGCCCGGACCTGCCCAAGTTCGGCGCGGAAGACGGCGAGACGCCCGACGCGTCCACGCAGGGCACCGTCGGCCGGGTCACCCGCTGACGCCTGTCCACAACCCGGCCACCTATCCACAGAAAGCCCACGACCACCGGTTTTGTCGGTCCTCACAAGTAGACTGGCGTGGTGGGGTGCCCCCGGGAAAGGGTGGGGGCCTGCGTACTGGGGTCCTGCACGCGCGCGTGCGTGTGGGAGTGGTTGGGGGTCGCGGTTCACGAGCCGGATACCGGATCGCGCCTAGGGTTGGCGTATGAGCGTCACTGACAAGCTGGCGGCGAAGCTGCCCACGCTGCCCAACCGCCGCGGCCACGGCGGTCCGGTGGTGGCCGTCGTCAAGCTGCACGGCGTCATCACCCCGACGCCGTCCCCGCTGGCCCGCGGCACGATCAACCTCAACAGCGTCGAGTCCGCGCTGAGCAGGGCCTTCGACCACGAGCGGCTCAAGGCGGTGGCGCTCGCGGTCAACTCGCCGGGTGGCGCGCCGACCCAGTCGGCCCTCGTCGGCGAGCGGATCCGCGAGCTCGCCGACCGCAAGAAGGTCCCCGTGCTCGCGTTCTGCGAGGACGTCGCCGCGTCCGGCGGCTACTGGCTCGCCTGCGCCGCCGACGAGATCTACGCCCACTCCTCCTCCCTGGTCGGCTCCATCGGCGTCGTCACCGCGGGCTTCGGGCTCAACGGCCTGCTGGAGCGGGTCGGCGTCGAGCGTCGCGTCTACACCGCCGGCGCCCACAAGGTCCGCCTCGACCCGTTCCGCCCCGAGAAGGACGAGGACGTCGAGTGGCTCAAGGGTCTGCAGACCCAGCTGCACGACCAGTTCGTCGACTGGGTGAAGGATCGCCGCGGCGACCGCTTGAACAGCGAGGACGACCTGTTCACCGGCGAGGTCTGGACCGGCGCCCGCGCGGCCGGGCTGGGGCTCGTCGACGGCATCGGCAACCTGCGCCAGGTGATCGCCGAGCGGTACCCGCAGGCGGAGATCAGCGTGGCCGAGCCGAAGCGCCCGCTGCTCGCCCGGCTCGGCCTCGGCGGTGCCGCCGCGAGCCTCGCGCACGGTCCGGCCGAGCGCCTCATGGGCGCGATGGAGGCGCTGGAGGTCAGGTCCACCTGGTCCCGATTCGGGTTGTGAGACCGGGAAACGTCTGCTCAGAGTTGTGTCCGGCACGCACTATCGGCCCACCGCTGACACGGGCGGGGTAAGCAGGATGTTGACCATGGACATTTCGTTCTCCCGATCGGCAAGATGCACATCACCGTGAGTACCTCAGCCAACACCCCTGGTCTCGTCGTTCTGGCCGTCGACGACGAGAAGGACGGGATGGACCTCATGCTCGAACGGCTGGACGGGAACCGCTACGTGCGGCGGGTCATCCCGGCCTTCGACGCGACCGAGGCCTTGCGCCAGCTCGCCGGCGACGACCCCGAGCTGTCCTCCCGCCGCAACTCCGGCCGGCCGATCGTGGACGCCGTCTTCTCCGACCTCAAGATGCCCGGCCTCACCGGCATGGAGATGGCCAAGGTCCTCGCCGGCTTCAAGCCGTCCCCGGTGCTGGTGTTCATCACCGGCCACGGCGAGGGCAACGACGCGGTGGAGGCCTTCGAGCTCGGCGCCGTCGACTTCATCCCCAAGCCGTGCGACCAGGCCCGCATGGACCGCGCGGTGCAGCGGGTGATCTCGAAGCTGCGCGGCGACGGCCTCACCGGCGAGGTGGCCGGCGCGGCACCCGGGCCGGAGCCGAGCGACGAGGAGGTCATCCCGGTCGAGCTCGCCGGCACCACCAAGCTGATCCCACGCTCGGCGGTCCGCTGGGTCGAGGCGCAGGGCGACTACGCCCGCCTGTTCACCGCCGAGGGCTCGCACCTGGTCCGCATCCCGCTGGCCCAGCTCGAGGAGCGCTGGGAGAAGGCCGGCTTCGTGCGCATCCACCGCTCGTACCTGGTGCCGATCAACCTGATCACCGAGCTGCAGCTCGGCGGCAACGGCTACCACGTGGTGATCGGCGAGGAGGAGCGCAAGCTCCCGGTCAGCCGCCGGCACACCCGCGAGCTCAAGGACCGCATCACCCGGCGCGGGGGCACATGAGCGAGCTTGCGAGCGAATCAACGACACAGGGCGAGCGGCATCACCGAGCCTGCGAGGGGATGTCGTGAGTAAGCACGCCGCCGGTCCGTCCGAAAAACCGTACAAGGACCCACCGACCAAACCGCGCCGCAAGCGCGTCGTGCTGGCCGACTCGCGCGCGCCGGTCACGGTCCTGCGCACGGTCGTCGAGCTGGAGGAGCAGACGAGCTACGGCGAGGAGCTGGTCAGCCAGTTCGTCCGCCACCAGTTCCATGTCGCGATCGGGTTCTGGATCGCGGTGGTCGGCGCCCTCGCGGCCGTGCCGACCGTGTTCTTCCTCGTCCCGCGGCTCGCCGAGGTGAGCTTCGCCGGCGTGCCGCTGCCCTGGCTGGTCATCGGAGTGCTGCCGTTTCCGTTGTTGTTCGGCGCCGGCTACTGGTACAACCGGGTGGCCGAGCGCCAGGAACAGGCGTTCGTCGCGATGGTGGAGAAGTAGCCAGCTCTCGTTAGGAACCCGGGACACTCGGTGGACGCAAAGGTGTGGGCGCTTGCCGGGATCCTGCTCGTCACGGTCGTGACCTTCTACATCGGACACCGGTCCTCGCGCACGGCCAACACCACGCAGGACTTCCTCGTCGCCCGCCGCACCGTGCGGACCCGGCGCAACGCGGCCGCGGTGTCCGGCGAGTACCTGTCCGCGGCCTCGTTCCTCGGTGTCGCCGGGCTCGTGCTCAAGGACGGCGCGGACGCCCTGTGGTACCCGGTCGGCTTCACCGCGGGCTACCTCGCCCTGATGCTGTTCGTCGCCGCTCCGCTGCGCCGGTCCGGCGCCTACACGCTGCCCGACTTCTGCGAGGCACGGCTCGGCTCCCGCACGCTGCGCGGCCTGGCCGCCGCGTTCGTCGTGTTCATCGGGATCCTCTACGTCGTCCCGCAGCTGCAGGCCGCCGGGCTCGCGATCGCCAACGTCCTGCCGGTGCCCACGTGGGTCGGCGCGCTGCTCGTGACGATCGTGGTGATCGTCAACGTGTTCGGCGGCGGCATGCGGGCGATCACCGTGGTGCAGGCGTTCCAGTACTGGCTCAAGCTCTTCGCCATCGCCGCGCCGACGTTCGTGATGTGCGTGCTGTTCATCGGCGACGGCGGCCCGCGCAGCGGCGAGACCACCGGCCTGACCGAGAAGCTGCCGCCCACGTTCACCAGTGCCACCACGGTCACCGTCGAGACCCCGGTACGGGTGAAGGTGGACAACGCGGTCGTGCTGAGCGCGGACGGCGTGGTCGACGGCGAGGAGGCGACGGGCACGGTCTACTGGCCGCCCGGCGAGCACACCGCCGACGCCGGAACGGAGCTGCACTTCTCGCAGGGCTCCACGGTCCCGGTGGTGCTCGGCGCGCCGACGGACAACGCGAGCTGGCTGCGACCGGCCGCCGGCTCTGGCGATCTCTTCGCCACGTACTCGCTGATGCTGGCGCTCTTCCTCGGCACGATGGGCCTGCCGCACGTGCTGGTCCGCTTCTACACCAACCCGGACGGCCGCGCGGCCCGCCGCACCACGCTGCACATCCTGCTGCTGCTCTCGCTGTTCTACCTGTTCCCGATCCTGGTCGGCGCGCTGTCCCGGCTCTACGTCCCCGAGTTGCTGGTGACCGGCAAGACCGACGCGGCCGTCCTGATGCTGCCTGCCAAGATCGCGCCCGGCATGCTCGGCGAGATCCTCGGCGCGATCACCATGGCGGGCGCGTTCGCCGCGTTCCTGTCCACGTCCTCGGGGCTCGTGGTGAGCGTGTCCGGCGTGCTGTCGACCGACGTGCTGCGCGGCCGGGTGGCCGACTTCCGCTTCGCCACGGTCATCGCGGGCGGCGCGCCGCTCGCGCTGGCGATCGTCATGCGCCCCGAGGACATCTCGCTGTCGGTCGGCATGTCCTTCGCGCTCGCGGCGTCGACGTTCTGCCCGGTCCTGCTGCTCGGCGTGTGGTGGCGGAAGCTCACCTGGGTCGGCGCGGCGGCCGGCATGATCGTCGGCGGCGGTCTCGTGCTGACCTCGTTGGTACTGAACACGGTCAGCGACTTCACCGGCGGCTGGGCGCCCGGCGCGTTCGGGCAACCCGCGCTGATCACGGTCCCCATCGCATTCCTTACGGTGATCCTCGTGAGCAAGGCGACACAGAACAAGGTGCCCGCGGACCTGGCGCAGATTCGGCTGCGCATGCACGCCCCGGACGGGCTCGGCTTCATCCGCGACCGTGCGGTCGCGCGGTTCGGGACCGCGGAGGAACGCGCCCGCCTGGCCGACGGGCGGCACCGCAAATGAGGCCGGTGGTCACCGACGACGGACGTCGGTTATGGGCGGTGACGGTCGGCCCGGCCGACACGGGCGGCGAGCCGCTGCTCGTCTGCCACGGCGGCCCCGGCCTGTGGGACATGTTCGGCGACGCGGCCGCGATGCTGTCCGACCGGCTGCGGGTCATCCGGTGGGACCAGCGCGGCTGCGGGCGGTCCGAGCGGCGCGGCCCGTACTCGATGGCGCGCACGGCGGCCGACCTCGACGCGGTCCGCGCGCACTTCGGGCTGGAGCGGGTGGCCGTGCTGGGTCACTCGTGGGGCGCGCAGCTCGCGCTGCGGTACGCGCTCGACAACCCGGACCGGGTCAGCAAGCTCGTGTACGTGTCCGGTGTCGGCCTCGGCTTCGACTGGCACGACGACTACGAGCGGAACCTGGCGGCCCGCCTCGGCCCCGACCTGGCCCGGCTCACCGAGCGCAGCGGCCGCGAGCGGACGGTCGACGAGGACCGCGAGCTCGCGATCGTGCGGTGGTCCGCGGACTTCGTCGACCCGGAGATCGCCCGCGCCCACGCCGAGCGCATGGCCACGCCGTGGCTCGAGGTGAACTACGAGTGCAACGCGACGATCAACGCCGAGGACCGGCGGACCTGGCGCGCGGAGGAGCTCGTCGAGGCGTGCCGCAAGCTCACCGTGCCGACGTTGATCGTCGACGGCGAGCGGGACATCCGGCCGCGGTGGGCGGTCGACTCGCTCGAGGAGGCGCTGCCGTCGGTGACCCGCGTGACGTTGCCGGCCGGTCACCTGCCGTGGCTGGAGGCACCCGCGGAGTTCCGTTCGGCCCTGCTCTCGTTCCTGCGTCCGGCGGATTGATCAGCTCGTTCGCGGGGTGATCCGGCCGTTAGCATTTGTCGCGAGCCCGGTCGCCGACGATGGGAGGCCCTGATGGCGGTGTCCGCCGACCGAGCGCCTGATCGGACACCGGCGAGCGCGCGCCTGCGACCCCGGGCCTGGTCGCGTTCGGACCCGGCCGCGGTGCTGACCGCGGCGCGGCACATCGCGGACGAGCTGAAGGACGGCCTCGGCGGGGCCGGTACCCGGGCCGCCGCGCGCGGGGTGCGCCGGCTGCTGGACGCGGACCGCGTGGGCCTGGTGGACCTGTCCGGCCGGCCGGTCTGGGCGCCCGCCCCACCCGAGGACGAGCGGGCGGCGAAGGATCTGGTCGAGGAGGTCCTGCACAGCGAGACGAAGGGCGGCCGGCCGCCGCTGCTGGCGCTGCCGCTGCACGTTCACGACGAGCTCGCCGGGGTTCTGGTCGTCGTCGGAGCGGTGCGCCGCTCGGCGTTGCGGGAGGCGTCGGGCTGGATCGTCGACGCGCTGGAGCGAGCCCGGCTGGAGGCGTCCGCCGAGCAGGCCGCGCAGGCGGAGCTGCGGGCGCTGCGCGCGGAGATCTCGCCGCACTTCGTCTACAACGCGCTGACCGTGATCTCCGCGCTCGTGAGCTCGGAGCCCGACCGGTCCCGCGAGCTGATGATCGACTTCGCCGACTACATCCGGTACAGCCTGGCCCGCCACGGCGAGTACACCACGGTCGCCGAGGAGTTCCGCGCCATCGAGACGTACCTGGCCCTCCAGCGCGCGGTGCTCGGCGAGCGGCTGCAGGTGCAGGTCCGGGTGGCGCCCGAGGTGCTGGCCGTGGCGCTGCCCTACCTCGTGCTGCAACCGTTGGTGGAGAACGCGATCCGGCACGGCATCGAGCCGCGCGCGGGCACCGGGCACGTCCAGGTGCGCGGCGAGGCCGAGGGCAACGACTGTGTGATCAGTGTCGAGGACGACGGGCTCGGTATGGATCCGGTGCTGGTGGAGGAGATCCTCGCCGGCCGCGGCGGTGCGGACAGCGTCGGTATAGCCAATGTGGACAGACGGCTGCGCAACGTGTACGGCCCGTGGTACGGCCTCGTGGTGGAGACCGCGCCGGACGAGGGGACGCGGGTGGTCGTGCGCATCCCGCGGTTCCAGCCGGGGGTGGTGCCGGGGTGACTGGTCTGTCGGTGCTCGCGGTGGACGACGTGCCTCCCGCGCTGGATGAGCTGTGCCGGCTGCTGCGCGAGTCGCCGTACGTGTCGGAGGTGTCCGGCGCGGGCGACCCGCTCTCGGCGCTGCGGATGATCCAGAGCGGGCGGTTCGACGCGGTGTTCCTGGACATCTCGATGCCGGGCCTGGACGGGCTGGAGCTGGCGTCGCTGCTGGCGAAGCTGTCCGACCCGCCGGCGATCGTTTTCGTGACGGCGTACGAGCAGCACGCCGTGGCCGCGTTCGGCATCGGCGCGGTGGACTACCTGCTGAAGCCGATCCGCGCGGAGCGGCTGGCCGACGCGCTGGCCCGCATCAACCGTGTGCTCCCGGCCGCGCAGCAGCCGGTCGCGCGGCAGCCGGAGGCGATGGCCGCGCTGCCGGTCGAGACGGAGGGCCGCACCCGGTACGTGCGCCGCGACGAGGTCCGCTTCGCGGAGGCGCACGGCGACTACGTCCGGCTGCACGCGACGTCGGGCGTGCACGAGGTGCGGATGCCGATCTCGCGACTGGAGGAGTACTGGAGCCCGGCCGGTTTCGTGCGCGTGCACCGGGGCTACCTGGTGGCGCTGGACGCGGTCCGCGAGCTCCGCAGCGACTCGGTGGGCGGCCTGCTCGCCCACACGGACCTCGGTGACGTGCCCGTGAGCCGCCGCCACGCCCGCGACCTGCGCGACCGCCTGCTGGCCGCGGCGCGGACCGGCCAGCTGGACCGCTCGGAGCGGCGGATCTGATGCCCGGCCACAAGCGGGTCGCGGTGATGAGCCCGCAGACCCGCCTGGCGCACTCCCGGCGGCGGCTGCGCGGCCGCTGGCGAGTCCCGAAGCTGGACCCGGCCGGCGCCGAACGAGCCGCGGTGCTCTACCGGGCCCAGCGCCGTCTCGCGGTAGCCCCGCTCGTACTGCTGTTCGTGGGCATGCTGGGCCTACCACTGGTCTTCGCCGTGTTCCCAGCCCTGGACGAGCTGCGCCTGCTGGGCATCCCGGTCTCGTGGCTGGCGCTGGCCGTCCTCCCGTACCCGGCCCTCACGCTGCTGGCCGCCTGGCACCTGCGCCGCGCCGAGCACGCCGAGGACGACACGCCATGACCACGAGTTGTCCACAATGCACGGACCTGTCCACAGCAGACGCCACCCCCCACCATCCGTCACCCCCTGCCACTAGACTGGCATGTGAGGGTGGCCCCCGGGACAGGGTGGGGCTTTCGTTTCTTGGGTTCCGCACGTGCGCGCGTGCGCGCGGGGGCGTTCGGGGTCCGCGGTGATCATCGCCTTCGCCGTCGCGCCCGTCGTTCTGGTGACCCTCCTCATCGGACTCCGTGGTGTCGCCGCGATGCGCACCACGTCCGACTTCCTCGTCGCCTCCCGGCGGGTCTCCCCGCTGCTCAACTCCGCGGCCGTCTCCGGCGAGTACCTCTCCGCCGCGTCCTTCCTCGGCGTCGCCGGCCTCGTGGTCAAGGACGGCATCGGCGCCCTCTGGTACCCCGTCGGCTTCACGGCCGGCTACATCGCCATGCTCGTGCTCGTCGCCGCGCCCATGCGCAGGTCCGGCGCCCTCACCGTGCCCGACTTCGCCGAGGCCCGCCTCGCCTCGCCCGCCCTCAGAAGGATCACCGCGGTCGTCATCCTCGTCATCGGCGGCCTCTACCTCGTCCCCCAGTTCCGCACCGCCGGCCTCGTCCTGAGCGCGGTCAGCGACAGCCCTTACTGGGTCGGTGTCGTCGTCGCCGGCGCCGGCGTCGCGATCACGCTGGCGCTCGGCGGCATGCGCGCGGCCACGTACGTCCAGGCCTTCCAGTTCGTGCTCAAGCTCGTTCTGTTCATCGTCCCGGCGATCTGGCTGCTCGTCCAGGTCGGCCCGCAGGTCCGCGACGAGGCCGTGCGGCCGGTCGAGTTCACCGAGTTCGACAGCGACACCCGCGTCGTGTTCCGCGTCGGCACGACCCTGCGGATGGTCGAGCCGACTAACGTCCTCATCGGACAGACGGCCGAGGTGAAGCAGGGCGACTGGGACGTTGCCGAGGGCACCACGGTGGTCTTCCCGAAGGGCGCGCAGGTCCCCGAGGTGGTCGGCGAGGCCCGGCCGGGCGGCGCCGGCTGGGAACGCCCGCTGCTCGACCTCCGGGACGCCGGCCACCCGCTGCTGGGCACCTGGGCCCTCGTCGTCGCGCTCGCGCTCGGCACCATGGGCCTGCCGCACGTGATCATGCGGTTCCACACCAGCCCCGACGGCCGCGCGGCCCGCCGCACCGCCGCGATCACTGTCGCCCTGCTCAGCGTCTTCTACCTGTTCCCCGGCATCTACGGCGTCCTCGGCCGCGTCCTCGTCCCGCAGCTCTATCTCTCCGGCGCAACCGACATCGCCGTCGTCGCGCTCCCGGCCCAGGTCGACACCGGCTGGCCCGGTGACTCCTTCACCGCGCTGCTCACCGGCGGCGCGTTCGCCGCGTTCCTGGCCACCTCGCTCGGCCTCGTCCTCGTCGTGTCCGGCGCGATCTCCTACGACCTGCTCCCCGGTGGCCTCGGCCGGCTCCGCTTCACCGTGATCGCGGTGTCCACGGTCGTCGTCCTCCTTGCCCTGCAAGCGATCCGGCTCGACGCGGGCGTACTGGTCACGTGGGCCTTCACCGTCGCCGCGTCCACGTTCTGCCCGCTGCTCGTGCTCGGTATCTGGTGGCCCCGGCTCACCGTCGCCGGCGCGATGAGCGGCGTCCTCGTCGGCCTCTTCGCGTCGAGCGGCGCGATCGCCGGCACGATCTGGGGCCTGCCGGTCGACGGCTGGCTCGCGATCCTCGTGGCCCAGCCCGCCCCGTGGACCGTCCCGCTCGCGTTCGCGACGATGTACGTCGTCTCGCTGCGCGGCCGTCCGCCGAGCTGGTCCCGGACCGCGATGCTGCGCCTGCACCTCAACGAGAACAGCCTCACGACGCGGCAGGACGACCTTCGGGCGCTTCGCACCAAGACGTGACACGGGCCACTCGACCCGCCAATCGAACCGCTGGTCAACCGTTCGTCGTGGCTCAGCGCGCTTTGACTGTCGATGATGTTGTCCGCGCTGCCTTCTTCCTAGGGTCGTAACACCGCCTTTACGTCTCGGACCCACCTCCCAGGAGGCATTGTGAGTAGCACAAACCCGGACCCACCGCCGACGGAGACATCCGGTCCCGATTGGGTGACCGTCCAGGAGAGTGCCGAGTTCAGGCAGCTGCGCCGCCGGTTGCGCGGGTTCGTTTTCCCGATGACCGTGGCATTCCTCGCCTGGTACTTGCTGTACGTGTTGCTGTCCGACTACGCGCACGGATTCATGTCGACCAAGTTGTTCGGCAACATCAACATCGGGCTCGTCTTCGGCCTGCTGCAGTTCGTCTCGACGTTCGTGATCACGAGCATCTACGTCCGGCACGCGGACAGGAAGCTCGACCCGGTGGCGGACAAGATCCGCGGCGACATCGAGGGCGACAGCGAGGGTGGTGACCGGTGATGGTGCTCGCACAAGGCATCGAGGGCAGCAACGTCGCGCTGAACATCGGCATCTTCGCGCTGTTCGTCGCCTTCACGCTCTACATCGTGTTCCGGGCGAGCCGCACGTCGAAGACCGCGGTCGACTACTACGCGGCCGGCCACTCGTTCACCGGCGCGCAGAACGGCGTCGCGATCTCCGGTGACTACCTGTCCGCCGCGTCGTTCCTCGGCATCGCCGGCGCGATCGCCCTGAACGGCTACGACGGCTTCCTCTACTCGATCGGCTTCCTCGTCGCCTGGCTCATCGCCCTGCTGCTGGTGGCGGAGCTGCTCCGCAACACCGGCCGGTACACGATGGGCGACGTGCTGAGCTTCCGGATGCGCCAGCGTCCGGTCCGCGCGGCCGCGTCGATCTCCACGCTCGTCGTGTCGATCTTCTACCTGCTCGCCCAGATGGCCGGCGCGGGCGGTCTGGTCGCGTTGCTGCTCGGCGTCGAGAGCAGGACAGGTCAGGCCATGGTGGTCGCGGTCGTCGGCGCCATCATGATCATCTATGTGATCATCGGCGGCATGCGTGGCACGACCTGGGTGCAGATCATCAAGGCCGCGCTGCTGATCGTCGGCGCCGCGGCGATGACCGTATGGGTGCTCGGCAAGGTCGGGTTCAACCTGTCGACCCTGCTCGGTGACGCGGTCGCGCGGGTCGGCGAGGGCGGCGAGAAGCTGCTCAACCCGGGGGCCCAGTACGGCCTGACCGGCACCACGCAGCTGGACTTCGTGTCATTGGCGCTCGCGCTGGTGCTCGGCACCGCGGGCCTGCCGCACATCCTGATGCGGTTCTACACCGTGCCCTCGGCCAAGGAGGCGCGCCGCTCGGTGGTGTGGGCGATCTGGCTGATCGGCATCTTCTACCTGTTCACGCTGGTGCTCGGCTACGGCGCGGGTGCGCTGGTCGGCTCGGACACGATCAAGGCGGCACCCGGCGGCGCGAACTCGGCGGCGCCACTGCTGGCCTACGCGTTGGGCGGCACGGTGCTGCTGGGCGTCATCTCGGCGGTGGCGTTCGCGACGATCCTCGCCGTGGTCGCCGGCCTGACGATCACCGCGTCGGCGTCGTTCGCGCACGACATCTACGCCAACGTGATCAAGAAGGGCGCGGCCGACGACAAGGCCCAGGAGGTGCGGGTCGCCCGAATCACGGCGCTGGTGATCGGTGCGGTGGCGATCGTCGGCGGCATCGTCGCGACCGGGCAGAACATCGCGTTCCTCGTGGCGCTGGCGTTCGCGATCGCCGCGTCGGCGAACCTGCCGACGATCCTCTACTCGCTGTTCTGGAAGCGGTTCAACACCCAGGGCGCGCTGTGGAGCATCTACGGCGGCCTCACCGTGTGCCTGGCGCTGATCATCTTCTCGCCGGCGGTGTCCGGCAAGCCCGTCGACCCGGCGACCGGGAAGAGTCCGTCGATGTTGCAGAACGTCGACTTCAGCTGGTTCCCGCTGGACAACCCGGGCATCGTGTCGATCCCGGCGGCGTTCCTGCTGGGCTACCTGGGCACCGTGCTCTCCAAGGAGCGCAACGACGCCAAGTACGCGGAGATGGAGGTGCGCGCGCTGACCGGTGCGCAAGCCGAGAAGGCGGTCGTCCACTAGCGACAGCGTGCACCGACGTGCGGCCCCGTTCCCCCGGACCGGGGCCGCACGCGCGCACCAACCATCCACAACAACCGCAGTTGTCCACAGCAAACGCCCAACCCCCACTTTTGTCAGCCCCGACAAGTAGACTGGCGTGGTGGGGTGGCCCCCGGAGAGGGTGGGGGCCGCCATCCACGGGGCGTGCGGGTCAGTGGGCGTTAGTGGGGGACGAGGGTGTTCTGTCGTGCCGCGATCAGCCATCGGCCGGCCTCCTTGACCAGCACGTAGAGCGCGACCATCGAGTGATCCAGCTCCAGCGGCTCGCCGTCGGCGTCGGTCGCGGTCGCGTGCTTGTACGCGAGCGCCACGTCCGGCCGGAGAAACCGGATGTCGGTGACGTCGTAGCGGACGTACTGGTCGTGCAGCGCGGCCGCCATGCCCTGTTCGGTCGCCTCGCGAAGGGCGTCGAGCCCGACGATCCGCTTGCCCATCGCGGTGACCACGGACGCGTCCGCGGCGAAGTGCTTGTTCATCAGCCGCGCGTCGTTGGTGTTGAAGGCGGTCTGCACGTCGGCGACGATCCGCCGGATGGCCGCCTCGTCCTCGGTGCTCACGTGGCCATGATGCAACCTCCACCATTGTCGAGGTCAAGCAGCGTCAATGGCCGAACGAGAACCGCCGGACCAGCGGCAACCACTCCCGGTAGACGTCGAGCTCGTCGGGCATCCCGTCGATCCGCACCAGCCGCTCGCACAGCGCCTCGACGTCGTCGTCCTCCTGGTACCGGTCGAGCAGCCCGCGCCACGACGTGAGCCCGGACCCGGCCGCCTCGATTCGCTTGAACAGCCCGTCCGCCTCATTGCCCTCCCCGGCGTGCACGGCGAGCAGTACCAGCACGGCACCCGACCCGTGCCCGGACACGAACGCGTCGAGCTCCGGCCCGGACAGCCGCGCGCGCAGCAGCCGGTAGAGGTTGACCAGCCGCTTCGCCGCTCGTGGCGACGGCACCAGTGGCGCGAGGCGGCTGAGGAAGTCCAGTTCCGCCTCGGAGATGTCCAGCTGCCGCGGCCGCAGGTCGGATATGCGGGCCGGGACGACGACAGCGGACTGCACAGGGACCGGCGTCTCGTTCGCGGGCCGCTCCCACGCGACCGCGACTCCCGGCGCCTTCTCGGTACCGGCCAGCGTGCGAACCAGATCCTCGAACCCATCGCTGTCCATTGAGGACAGCTGGAACGGGACCTGGAAGATCTTCTCCAGGTAGTCGGCCGGCGTCAGCACCTCGTCCGGCAGCATCTCCGCGTAGTGCCGCGTGATCGCCCGCCGCAGCCACCGCGCGTCCACGCCCACCACGACCACGAACACCGGCAGTGCGACCAGCAGGTGGATCGCCTCGAGCACCTTGACCACCACGTCCGGCGGGCACCGGTCGAGGTCGTCGATGTAGAGCACGATCCGCTCCAGCCCGCCGTCGGCCTCGCGCTCCTTGTCGAGGATCGCCGCGAACGTCTCCAGATCCCGCCGCAGTAACGACACGACCCCCAGGTGCTGGCGGTAGTCCGCACTGGCATGCCGCGACTTCGCGAACGCCGTCACGCCGTGTCCCGGGGCCAACTCGGAGATCGCACGCTCCAGCCGCTCGGTCTCCGCGTCCAGGTCGGCGAGCCGTTTCCCGGCGGCGGCCTCCTTGGTCTCGGCGGCCGACTTGATCCGGGTCACCGCCTTGTGCACCTCGCGGACGAACGGCGTGACGGTCGCGACGGCCGTCGAGACCATCGCCGTGATCGCCGGCCACAGTGGACTGCGCAGCAGCGCCACGATCCCGACCGTCAGCGCGACCCCGGCGCCGAGCAGGACCCACGCGAGCTTGCTGCGGCGGAACAACGAGAGCACCTGCCGTGCCTTCGCCTTCCACCCGAGCATGCCGGTGGCGAACTCGCGCACGTTGTCGATCGTCGCCTCGGGGACGTCGAGCACCTTGCCCACCCAGGCGAAGTCGTCGTGGGTGAGATCGAGCGTGAACGGCTCGCGCTCGTACCGCGCGGCGACCATCATCCGCTCCAGCCGGGCCGCGGAGAGCTGGGTCAGCAGCGACTTGTCCTGCTGCCGCAGCTCGGCCAGGTGGTCGGCCCGCCGCTCCAGGGCGTCCTCCGAGCCGCCCACGGCCAGGTTGTCGAAGATGTGCGCGGCGAGGCTGGCCCACAGGTTCGCCTCGGCGTAGTGCCAGGCGTTGAAGGTGATCTGCCGGACGGCAGAGCAGTACGACGACACGTCCCGCCCGCGCTCCTTGCGGGCCTTCTCCTCCGCGGCCGCCGCGTGCGCGAGCGAGCGGACGCGCTCGCGCATCTGCCGCATGAAGAAGCTCTTGCCCGACCCCCAGTTCCCGAACAGCCCGATCGACAGCGGCGGCTTGATCAACCGCGACGCCACGAGATCGGCCAGCATCTCCACGTCCGGCGAGATCCCCAGCCGGTCCACCCCGGCGTCGGTGTCCGCGTGGTAACCGGCCAGGTGCCGCTCGCGCACGACCGCGTCGACCTCCGGCGCACTGATCCTGACCACCCGATGGCTCCGCTCGACGAGCTCGTCACGCAACGCGGGCAGATCCGGGTCGAGCTGCTCGACGACTCCGACGACTAACCGGTCGTCGGCTATCAACTCATCCACCGTCTTGGTGCGCAGGCCGCCGAGCATCGCCTCTGCCGGGTAGAACGCGATGACGTTCGTCGCGACCCGCGTGGCCGCTTCGGTGACTTCATCGGTCGTGTTCGTCCCGCCGTCGTAGATGGCGAGCACCAGCGGTGCCTGAGCGAGTGCCCCCTCGAGTTGCGCTTCAATGGTCAACTCCACCCCGCCACTTTCTCGCACTCGTGCAACCGTCGGGGGCGGTTCCGTGTAGAAGGGGCCGGAGGTGGTCGAGAGTGCGGGGACGAGACCAGGAGTCCACCGAGTTCTTCGCGGCGCGAAGAACCGTCCTGACCCGGCTCTTCCTCGATGCCCGGCACCGCCGCCGGGCCAAGGAGTACCCCGTGGCCGTGCTACCGGAGCAGTCGGTCGCACCCGACCACAGCTCCCACGAACGCATGGCCATGCAGGCCGCGCTCCTGGCCGTACCTCCGGGGCAGCGGGCCGTGCTCGTGCTCCGCTACGTCGCCGACCTCTCCGTGGAGCAGGTCGCCGCCACGCTCGGCTGCTCGACCGGCAACGTCAAGAGCCAGACCGTCCGTGGGCTCGCCGCCTTGCGCGAGGCCTACCCCGGCGACAACACCGCTGCGAGGAAAGCATGAACATCGACGACCAGACGCGGGCCACCCTCCGCGCGATCGCCGACGTGCCTGCGCCCCCGACGGTCGTCACCGCCGAGCACGTGATCCGGCAGGCCGTCGCCGTGCACGCATCCAGCGCGGCGCGACCGTCGCCGCCGCGATCGGCGTCGCCGCCGCGATCGGGATCGGCGGCGTGCTGCTCCGCTCCGTCGCCGAGGGCCAAGGCGTCCAGCCGGTGGCGCCGCCGTCGAGCACGGCACCGCCGACCAAACCGCCCAGCGACACGTCGTCCTCCGATGACATCGGCGGTTGCTCGCCGGTCCGCGGCGACCAGCCCGGCCATCTTGAGCCGCCTTCGCAGGAAGTCGTGGATGTCGTTGAGAATCAGTTGATCGATGCCGTGAGCGAGCAGACCGGCATCGTGCCGGAGGACGCCGAGTGGTTTCCGCGCGAACGCTCGCTCGCGCTCTTCTTCACGAGAGACGGCATCGACGGCTTCGTCGACGTGACCATCGGCTCTTACGGTGGCACGGCCGAGGAAGCCGCCGACGCCGACGTCGCCTGACCGGCATGTGCGATCCGCCGCGGCGCGAAGAGCTGGCCGATGGCACCATCCTGCGGCTCTACACGCCCGCCACCGAGGTGCACCCGCGGAACGCTGCCGTCTACGAACCGGATGGCCGGTACTACCCCGTGACCGCGGGTGACATCACCGGGCAGGGAAGGGAATCCGACCCGGAGTCCGCTGGCCATGACCCCATGCCGTTGGACAGCGCGGAGCTGGCCGGCGTCGCGGAGGCGATCGCCGAGATCGGCACGTAACTCTCCTCCCAGGAGATCTCCAGCGGCACGATCCCGCTCCACCGGTCGCACGCCGCCTGGGCCGAGTCGTGCACGCCGAACAGCGTTCGCCCGGTCTCCGGGTCCTTGCGGTAGATGACCGCCTCGCTGTCCTCCGGCTTGTCTTCGTCACCGACGATCTCGATGCCCCAGGCGAAGACCTTGCTGTCGTCGTCGATGGTCGTCAGGGTGAACAGTCGTCCGTACACGGGATCTCCTTTCGGTAGGGCTCCCAGCATCCGGGTGGCGGGATCAACGTCAGGACGCGGACGTTCAGTACGCGGAAGGGCGGAAATCCCGCGTGGAAATCCCAGCCCCGGGATTCCGGGCTGCGATCATGTAGCCACTGGGAGTCACCGGGAGCTGGAGTTGAACACGCACAACAAGGCGCCGTTCCTCAGGCGTCGACTGGGTCGGCGGCTGCGGAGCATGCGGGAGTCCGCGGGCATGAACCTCGACCAGGCCGCCGTGCGCCTGGACAAGAAGCGCAGCGCCCTGCACCGCATCGAGACGGGCGTGACCAAGGCCGACGTGCACTTCGTCAGATCGGCCATGGACCTCTACGACGTCTACGACCCGGACCTGCTGGACCAAACCCGCGAGGCGGCGAAACCGTTGTGGTTCCGCGCTTACGGCGTCACGGACCTGGGCTACGTAGACGTCGAGACCTTCGCGACGGAGGTCAAGGAGTTCCCGGGCCTGAACCTCCCGGGCCTCCTCCAGACCGAGACCTACATCCGCGCGCTGTTCGGCAGCGGTCGGCGCCGCCGAACGCGCGCCGAACTCGAGAACGATGTGAAGGTTCGGCGGATCCGGCAGGATCGCCTGCTGTCCGAGGACAACCCCCTCCACCTCACCGCGATCATCGATGAAGCCGCGCTCCGCCGAGAGGTCGGCGGGCCGCACGTAATGCGCGAACAGCTCAGCTTCATGATCGAAGCGGCCGCCTTCACCACCGTGACCCTCCAGATCCTCACTCTGGCAAATGGTGCGCACAGCGCGATGGATGGCGGCTTCGTCCTCCTCGACTTCCCCGATCCCGACGACGCCGAGATGCTCTATGTCGAATACACGACCGGGGCCCTGCATATCGAGAATGAGAAGGAGGTGGAAGCAGCTAGCATTAAGTTCGAGCAGCTTCGCAGTGAGGCCTTGAGCCCCACCGACTCGATCTCCTTGCTGGAGCGGATAGACGGCGAGCTGCGGGGATGAGGGAGGCGATAAGAGTGTCCACTGTGGACCTCTCCGGGATCGCGTGGCGTAAGAGCAGCCGCAGCGGCCAAGACGGCAGCAACGGTGCCTGTGTCGAGGTCGCCGTCGCCGGTCCGGCCGTCGCCGTGCGGGACTCAAAGGAGCCTGCCGCCGGGGTGCTCGCGTTCCCGGCCGCCGGGTGGGCGCAGCTCACGGGCGTCCTACGGGACGGCGTGGCAGCATCGTCGGTGTGATGCCATCGCAGGTCCCGTCCGTGGCCGTGCCCGAGCTTCCGGCCGAGCTGCCGGAGCAGACCGTCCTGCTGGACGTGCGCGAGCAGGACGAGTGGGACGCCGGCCACGCGCCGCAAGCCCAGCACATCCCGATGAGCGAGCTGGCCGGCCGCCTCGGCGAGCTGCCGGACGACCAGGAGCTCCTGGTCATCTGCCGCAGCGGCGGCCGCTCGGCGCGCGTCACCGCCTACCTGAACGCGAACGGGTGGGAGGCACGCAACGTCGACGGCGGCATGCAGTCCTGGCAGGCCGCCGGTCGCGGCCTCACCTGCGCCGAGGGCGAACCGCAGGTCATATGACCAGGTGGGTGGCTACGAGCCCGTTCCGACCCGCACGGCAGCCGCGTCGCCGGCTGCCGTACCTCGGGCCGCCCCGCTACACCGAGATGCCGCGCTGGGGCTTCCCGCCGCTGGCCTGGCGCTGGCCCACGACCGTGCCCGGCGCGCGCCTGGGCGCGGGGGAGCCGGTCACCGTCGACCGCGTGCGGATTGTCAGCGGGCACGCGGCCGCGATGATGTGGGCGCTCGCCGCGCTGACGCTGTCGGCCGCCGCCGGCGAGGTCTGGCGCTACGTGGTGCTGCTGCGCAGCCGGGGCGGCGCGCTGTCCGACCGGCTCGTGGCGACGTCCGACGCCGTGGTGACGATCGGCGCCGTGCTGGCGCTGGCGTTCGGCGCGCTGGCGGTGGTGGTGACCGTGTGGTGGCTGTACCTCGCCCGGCACGCCGCCGCCGAGGTCGCCGAGCAGGCGCCGCACCGCCGTGACTGGCAGGTGCTCGTGTACCTGCTGGTGCCGGGCGTGAACCTGGCGATGGCGGGCGTGATCCTCGCCGAGCTGGAGCACCACGTCCTGCGCCGCCCGGGCGACGAGCGCCCGACCCCGACCCGCGCCACGAAGATCTGGTGGGCCGCGTGGGTGGTGAGCGGCGTCCTCTTCGTGACGACGATCGCCTGGCGCTTCCGCACCGGCGTCCAGTCCCAGGCCGACGGCGTACTCCTGAGCGCCGCCACCGACCTGGCCGCGACAACAGTGGCCGTCCTAACTGCCCTGACGATCCGCCGCCTGTCCGCCCTCGTGGCCCCCCTCGACCCGAAACGCCTCCGCCACCTACGAGTCCTCAGCGTGCACAACGCCCCCACCCCACCCCTCCGCGAAACCCGCCCCACCCCCTCCCGCCGCTAACCCACCCACCCCACTCCCGCCCGCGAGTCCCCCACTCCGGACTCGCGTTTCCCCCGTTCCCGTCCGCGAGTTCAACGCTCCCGACTCGCGAGTCCAACGCTCCAGTACCGCGTGTCCAACGTTCCGGTCCCGCGAGTTCAACGTTCGGTCCGGCGAGTCCAGCCGTCCCGGCCCAGCCCCTCGACGCGGCCCTCGATCAGCGCTCATCACGCGCACCACGATCGCGCCATTCGCACCGGCGAGTTGTCCACAGCCGCCGCAAAGCGGCCCGTCCCCGTCGGTGCTCGCGAATAGGCTGGAAATCGGGGGGCCCCCGGGCGGGCCCGCTGTCGAACAGCCCATGCGGACCACCCTCAGACGGTCAACGAAGCCGCCATCGGACAGCGGGCCATCGGACAGCGGGCCAGCAGGCAGCAGGCAGCAGGCAGCGAGCCTGCGGGCCAGGACTGCCAGGCGATCAGCGAGCACGGAGCAGACGCCAGAGTCAGACAGTCACCGGGAGCGTGCGCAGGCCGCGGATCACGAACTCCCCACGCCGCTCCGGCTCCGCCGCCAACCTCAACCCCGGCAGCCGCGTGACCAGGGCCTCCAGCGCCGCCTCGATCTCCACGCGGGCCAGCGGCGCCCCCACGCAGTAGTGGATCCCCGCCCCGAAACCGAGGTGCGGGTTGGGGGACCGGCCCACGTCGAGCCGGTCCGGCGATCCGAACACCACCGGATCCCGCGCGGCCGCCCCGAGCAGCGCGCCGATCCTCTCGCCCGGCTCCAACCGGTACCCGGCGACGGACGTGGGCGCGGTCGCCGTCCGCTCGAACAGCTGCAAGGGCGCGTCGAACCGGATCAGCTCCTCGGTCGCGGTCGGCAGCAGGGCGGGCGACGCCATCAGCCGCGCCCACTCCGACCGGTCGCGCATCAGCGCGAGCACCCCGTTGCCGATCACGTTCACCGTCGCCTCGTGGCCGGCCATCAGCAACAACACCGCCGTACCGACGAGCTCGTCGTCCGACAGCCGATCCGACCCGTCGCGCACCGACACCAGATCACTGATCAGATCGGACCCCGGTGACGAAGCGCGCGCCGCGGCCAGCGACCGCAGGTACGCCACGAACTCGCCGGCCGCGGCCTCCGCCGCCGCGGCCCGGTCGGCCGGCAGGTCGTACTCGTACATCTTCACGATCGCGTTCGACCACGGCTGCAGCCGCGGCCGGTCCGCCGCCGGCACCCCGAGCAGCTCCGCGATCACCTCGACCGGCAGCGGCGCCGCGAGATGTGTGAGCAGGTCGGCGGATCCGTCGACGGCGATGGCGGAAGCGAGCGAGTCGACCATTCGACCCGCGACCAACCGGACCCACGGCTCCAAACGCGCGGTGTGCCCGCGCCCGAACGCCGCCGAGATGAGCCTGCGCAGCCGCGTGTGCCGCGGCGGCTCGTTCTCCAGCAGCGAGTTCTGGTGCAGCAGGTTGAACGCCGCGAACTCCTCGACCGGCTCCTTGTCCTGCCACAGCCGCCCGGCGGAGCGGTCGCGCAGCACCGCCGAGCAGGCCGCGTGCGACACCGCGACCGCGATCCCCAGGCCCTCGTGCCAGTGCACCTCGCCCTCGTCGCGCAAGGACGCGAACGCCGGATACGGGTCGGCGAGGAACACCGGATCGTTCGGATCGAACACCAGGCGACCGTAACTCTTCTGTGCGATGATCCGCGCCGTGCAGCCCACAGTTGTGGCGCATCGGGGAGCCTCCGCACACCGGGCGGAGCACACGGTAGCCGCGTACGCGCTCGCCCTGGAGCAGGGCGCCGACGGCCTCGAATGCGACGTACGCCTGACCCGCGACGGTCACCTCGTGTGCGTTCACGACCGGAGGGTGGACCGCACCTCGACCGGCCGCGGCGTGGTCAGCACGCTCACGCTGGAGCGAATGTCCGAACTGGACTACGGCCGGTACGACGCGGCGATGCCCGAGCACGCCGACGACCTGGTGCACGAGCGGGTGTGGACGCCCGACCCGAACGACCACGGGGTGCTGACCCTGGAGTCGCTGCTGGACCTGATCGCCGACTCGCCGGGCACGAAGCTGTTCATCGAGACCAAGCACCCGGTCCGCTACGGCGGCCTGGTGGAGACGAAGCTGATCGCCCTGCTCAGCCGCTACGGCCTGGCCAACCCAAAATCCATAGAGGACTCTCCGGTCGTGATGATGTCCTTCTCCGCGAGGGCCGTGCGCCGCATCCGCCAGCACTCCGCGACCCTGCCGACCGTACTGCTGCTGAGCCAGCTGTCCCCGATGCGCTGGGACGGCTCCCTGCCCCGCACCGCCGACCTCGCCGGGCCGGGCATCCGGCTGCTGCGCCAGGATCCCGACTACGTGACTCGCGCCGCGGCGTTCGGCCACGACACGTACGCGTGGACGGTCGACGAGCCCGAGGACATCGAGCTGTGCCGCCGCCTCGGCGTCCGCTACGTGGCCACCAACGCCCCGGCGGCGACCCGCTCGCTGCTGGACCGGTGATCCCCGACGCGCTGCGGCGCAACGTCGAGACCGTGTGGGGCGCGGGCGGCGCGCGCTGGCTGGCCGCCCTCCCGCGCGTCCTGGCCGGCGTCGCCCGCGACTGGGACCTGACCATCGGCACGCCCTTCATCCTCACCTATCACTATGTCGTCGCCGTGACCCGCGGCGACGGGACTCCGGCCGTGCTCAAGCTGGGCGTGCCGGGCGCCGACTCGCTGCGCGACGAGGCCCCGGCCCTGCGCGCGTTCGCCGGCCGGGGCGCGGTGCGGCTGCTGCGTGCGGACCTCGACCGCGGCGCGCTGCTGCTGGAGCGGGCCGAGCCGGGCGACCGACTCCGTGACCTGGTGCCGGCCCACGACACCGAGGCGACCTCCATCGCGGCCGGCGTCATGCGGCGGCTCGCGGTCCCACCGCCGGACGAGCTGATGCCTGACCTCGTGACGCAGGCCCGGGCCTTCGACGAGTACCTCGCTCGCCACGGCCGCGGCGGTCCGCTGTCCGGCGACCTCGTGGCCCGGGCCGGCGGGCTGATGCGCGAGCTGTGCGCGTCGGCCACCGAGCGCGTCGTGCTGCACGGCGACCTGCACCACGACAACATCCTGCGCGCGACCCGGGAGCCGTGGCTGGCCATCGACCCGCACGGCGTCGTCGGCGATCCGGGCTACGAGACCACGTCGCTGCTGTTCAACCCCGATCCGCACGACCGGGACGAGACGCTGACCGCGCTGGTCCCGGCGCGCGTCGAGCAACTCGCGGACGAGCTGGACATGCCGGTGGATCGAGTCGTCGCCTGGGGCTTCGTCAAGGCCGTGCTGTCCGACGTGTGGACCGCCGAGGACTGGACGCCGGGCGGACCGCCGCCGGACAGCCGTGCGCTCGACGTCGCCCGCCTGCTGCTGCCCCGGCTGCCCGCGTAGTCCGTCGCCGCGTTCGGTAGCGTCGCGGCCATGGCCAAGCGATCCGCCGTGAAGCAGCGCAACACCGATGGCCCCAACCCGCGCCAGCCCTGCCCCTGCGGCTCTGGCAAGCGGTACAAGGCGTGCCACGGCAGTTCGAGCGGACCGGTGGAGCTGCCGGTCGCGCGCCCGCTCGAGGGCCTCGCCGGCGAGTGCGAGCTGGTCGCGCTGCGCGAGTTCGTCCCGTCGGCCACCGTGCCGCTCAGGCTCACGAAGCCGGCCGACCGTGAGGTCACGCTGGCCACCGTGCTGCCGATGGCGGCCGCCGCGCTGGTCCGGGCGGACGGGTCGGCGCTGGTGGGCATGCAGGTGCAGACCCGCTCCAGCGACGTCAGCCGGGACATGGCCCGCGCGTTGCGCTGGGCGCTCGAGGCCGAGGCGGGCGCCGTGCTGCCGGTCGTCGGCCCGGAGACCGACGAGTCGCCCGAGCGCGAGCGGTTCCAGGACCTGGTCGACGCCGACCAGATCATCGAGCCGGAGGTGCACACGGACTTCTCCTGGTGGATGCCCGAGGGCGAGGAGCCGGCCGGCGAGGTGGCGCTGTCCCTCGAGCGCGCGAACGCCGCGATCATGCCGACCGAGCGGATCGGCCCGGCGGCGTACTGGGTCGAGGCCGGCGACCGCTGCCACCTGCGCTGGGTCCGCCCCGAGCCGGAGGAGAAGCTGCTGCTCGCGATGGCCCGGCTGGCGGCGGCGGGCGAGCTCGGTCTCGGCGAGGGCTCGCGCTACGCCGGCTGCTTCCGGGCGCACGGCCTGCTCGTCCCGGTGTGGGACCTCGACGGCGAGCAGCACGCCCGCGAGTGGGCCAAGCCCGCGGAGGAGCTGGGCGACCGGCTCACCGAGGCGCTGGCCTCGCTGGACGCCAAGCCGCTGGCCGGCGAGGAGCGCCGCGCGCGCGACGGCCTGGTCGGCCGCCAGGTCACCATCCGCTGACGTGCTCCTCCACATCACCACGCGCGACGCGTGGGCGCCCGGCGAGCCGTACCGCGCGGACTCGCTGGACACGGAGGGCTTCGTGCACTGCTCCGACCCCGGCACCGTGCACCTGCCGGCCAACCGGCTCTTCGCCGGGCGCACCGACCTCGTACTGCTGGAGATCGACCCGGCCCGGCTCGACGTGCCGCTGCGCTGGGAGCCCGGCGCGCCGCCGGACCCCAACGGGGCCTGGTTCCCGCACGTCTACGGCCCGATCCCGGCCGCGGCCGTCGTCGCGGTGCACGACTTCCCACCATCCGCCGAAGGCCGCTTCGAGCTGCCGCCCGAACTCGCGAGTCCAACGCCGCAGACCCGCGAGTCCAACATTCCGGACCGGTGAGTCCGACATTCCGAACGTTGGACTCGCGGGTCGGGACCGTTGGACTCGCGGGTCGCCAGTGTTGGACTCGCGGGTTCTGACTGTTGGACTCGCGGTGGATTAGACCTTGCCGCCGGCCGTGCGGGGGGCAAGGGGGTCGCTGCCGGTGTCGCCGACCGACTCGCGGGCCAGGTAGTTCTCCACGTCGAACAGGTTGCCGCTCGCGGTGGCTCGGCGGACCACGTTGAGCAACGTGGTCATCTGGGCGACCTCCTCCACCTGCTCCTTGAGGAACCACTGCATGAACTGCTCGCCCTTGTAGTCGTCCTCGTCGCGGGCGATCTTGGCGAGGTTGATGACCTCGTCGGTGACGTTCTTCTCCTGCTGGAGCGCCAGGGAAATGAGGTCGACCGGCTCCGAGAAACTGTTCTGCACATTGTCGGAACCGGGAATCGTCGGCGCGACGTCGTTGTCCAGCAGGTATTGCACGATCATCATCGCGTGGTTTCGCTCTTCCAGCGACTGCCGGTAGAAGTGCTTCGCGAGCTGTGGCAGGTCCTGGCCGTCGAACCAGACCGCCAGGGCAACGTACTGCTGCGACGCGGTGAACTCGTGCCGCACCTGTTCCTGCAGCATGGAGTGGAACTTCGAGAGGTTGCCTGTCTTCGCCATGAATTCGATAATACGCAAAGCGAGCAGCGCAACGCTATGCGAGGTGGGCACGCGAACAATTTCCGTGCCTTTTTAGGCAAGCCTACCGAAACGCAATTCAGGTAAGGCATTCCTAAACGGCGCGCGGTGTCGTACCCTACGACCTGTTGCTCGGACACGCACCTTGAAGAGTGTCCGAAAATTCTTCACAGGGAGGGTCATGACAGTCTTACGTCGGTCCGTGTCGGTCTCGTTGCTGGTCGGCGCACTCCTGCTGGCCGGCGGAGCCACCGCGAGCGCGGACAGCGAGCGGTGCACCTCGGGCAGTGGCTGCGCCGGCCGCGTCACCTTCGCCTCGTACGGCGAGGTGTTCAAGGTCTCCGACCAGGCAGGCGACGGCCACTCCGCGGTCGCCCTGTACTGGCTGCCGGACGGCACCGGTCCGCACCTGGTCTGGAACCCCAACGGGAACGGCACGACAGTCACCGCGAACCTCGAGTTCGCCGAGGGCAGCTGGGTGACCTACCGCGCGTGCCTCGGCGAGTACGGCCCCAGAGAGGTCCTGCAGAACACCTGCGGCGCGACCATCACCGACACCGCCTAGGAGGCCGGGATGACCAAGCTCAACCGACGCGTGTTCATCCTGTCCGGCCTGGCCGCCGCGGGCGCGGTCGGGCTGCCCCACCTCGCCGGCGCGGCCACCGCCCCGTCGCCGCGCGCCGCCGGCGATCCGTTCCAGCTCGGCGTCGCCTCGGGCGACCCGCGACCGGACGGCCTGGTGCTGTGGACCCGGCTCGCCTCGAAGCCGCTGGACATCGGTGGCGGCATGGGTTCCGCGCCGCTCGACGTCCAGTGGGAGATGGCGACCGACGAGGCGTTCGCCGACGTGGTCGCCTCCGGCACCGAGACCGCGACCGAGGCGGACGGGTTCAGCGTGCACGCCGAGCCCGCCGGGCTGCCCGCCGGCGCGGAGTTCTTCTACCGGTTCAAGCAGGGCACGTTCATCTCGCCGGTCGGCCGCACCCGCACCGCGCCGGCGGCCGGCACCGACCCGGGCTCGATGAAGATCGCGCTGGCGTCCTGCCAGCACTTCGAGGAGGGCTGGTACCACGCGCACCGGTTCCTCGCGGCCGACGAGCCGGACCTCGTGCTGTTCCTCGGCGACTACATGTACGAGAAGCAGTCGGGCCGGGACACGGTGCGCGGCTACGTGGACTTCGACGAGGTCGACAAGCTCGACGAGTACCGGCTGCGCTACGCCCAGACCAAGCTCGACCCGGGCCTGAAGGCCGCGCACGCGGTGGCCCCGTGGCTCACGGTGTACGACGACCACGAGCTCGCGAACAACTGGTGGGGCGGGCAGTCGGGCTGGCCGGACGACCGCAAGTCCGCGTCGTTCCGGGCGTACTGGGAGAACATGCCGCTGCCGAAGTCGATGAAGCCGACCGGCCCGTCGATCCCGCTGTACCGCCGCGTGGGCTGGGGGACGCTGGCCCGCTTCCACATGATGGACACCCGCCAGCACCGCTGGGAGCAGGCCCCGAACGGCGACTGCGACGAGATCCACCGCACCGACCGCACACTCACCGGCGCCGCGCAGGAGCAGTGGCTGCTCGACGGGCTCGCGGCGGGCGGGTCCAAGTGGGACCTGCTGGGCCAGCAGGTGTTCTTCGCCGGCCGGGACGGCGACGGGGAGACCGGTTCGTGCGACGTCAGCGAGGATGCCTGGGACGGCTACCACGCGAGCCGGCAGCGGATCGCGCAGGGCTGGCTGGACCGGCAGGTGCGCAACCCGGTCGTGCTGACCGGCGACGTGCACCGGCACTGGGCGAACGACCTGCGGCTGGACTACTTCGACCACGACGCGCCGCTGATCGGCACCGAGTTCGTCACGACGTCGATCACCTCCACCGGCCAGCCCGGCAGCAGTGACCCGCCGCCGGACTACGTGCAGTTCAACCCGCACCTGAACTACGTGGGCAACCAGCGCGGCTACGTGCGGGCGACGATCACCGGCACGGAGCTGACCGCGGAGTTCGTGCAGGTGTCGTCGGTCGTGGAGCCCGACCCGGCGAAGGTCACCTCGTCGGTGTCGCGCCGGTTCGTCGTCGAGGACGGCCGGCCGGGGCTGCAGGACGGGTAACCGCGTTGCACGGATAGGTGCCGGCCATCGACGATGGGCCGATGGCCGGCACCGACGACAGTGACTTTTCCGCGGACGACCTTCCCGTGGACGTCCCGACGCTGACCGACGGCGAGGTGAGGTTGCGCCCGCACCGGGCCTCCGATGTGGACGCTCTGGTCGAGCAGGCCCTGGACCCGGAGTCGATCGAGTGGACGCGGGTTCCCGTACCGTACGCCCGGGCGGACGCGGTCGGCTACCTCGAGCTGATCGCGGGCGGGTGGCGCTCGGGACGCGAGTTCTGCTTCGCGGTCGAGACGCCCGACGTCCCGTTCGCCGGGTCGGTCAGTCTCCGCGCGTACATCGACGACGGCGTCGGCGAGGTCGCGTACGGCCTGCACCCGGCGGCGCGCGGGCGCGGCGTGTGCAGCCGGGCGGTGAAGCTGTTGCTGGACTGGGGATTCGAGCGGTTCGACGTCGTGCTGTGGATCGCGCACGTGGGGAACTGGGCGTCGCGGCGGGTCGCCTGGGCGAACGGCTTCACGTTCGACGGCACGATCCCGAGGTTCGCCGAGCAGCGCGGCGAGCGGTACGACGCCTGGATCGGCTCGCTGCGTACGTCGGACGACCGGTCGCCGAAGCACCCGTGGCACGTGGCCCCGATGCTCACGTCGGACCGGCTGCGCCTGCGCCCGATCCGCATGTCCGACGCGGACCGCTTCGCGGAGATGTCCAACGACGCACGCAGCCGGCACTACGGCGGCCGGGTGCGTGCGCTCCGCGAGGCCACCGCCGGCGAAGCGATCATCACCCGAATCATGCTGGCGCAGGCGTCCGGCGAGCGGTTCGACTGGTGCATGACCGAGCCCGGTTCGGATCGTCTGATCGGGCACATCCAGCTGTTCGACCTCGACGGGCTGGACGAGACGGAGGCCAAGCTGGGCTACTCCGTCCACCCGGACTCGCGCGGGCGGGGCGTGCTGCGTACCGCGCTGGGCATGGTCGTGGAGTGGGTGTTCCGGCCCGTCGCCGAGGGCGGCCTGGGCAAGCGCCGGCTCAGCCTGACGACGGCGGCGAGCAACACGGCGTCCCGGTACGCGGTCGAGCAGGCGGGCTTCGTCCACATCGCCACCGAGCCGGACTCGTTCACGAGCGGCGACGAGGGTTTCGAGGACATGGCGGTCTACCACCGGCTCAATCCGAACTGGACGATCGAGTCGACGAAGCCGTCCGCCTGAAACCCCGGCCGCGGCGGCTCGGGGCACCCGGGCAGCTCCACGGCCCCGGTGAGGTCCCGGACGGCGGTCGCGGTCCGCCGCTGGTGCGTCCGGTTCTCCGGCTCCGAGGGCAGCACCGCGACCGGCATGCCGAGGGCGCGCAGCTCCGCGTCACTGATCCCGCGCAGGGTCTCCCCGTTCAGCAGGCGCGTCGGCCACCCCCGGGCTCGCCCCCAGACCGGCCAGCCCTTCCCGGGTGTACGCGTCGACCTCGGGATCATTGGCGGTGGTGGGCCAGGCGAGTACCAGCCGCTCGACGAGGTCCGGCCGCCCGACCGCGAGCCGCGCGGCGGCCGAGCACCCGTTGGACCCGGCGACGACGGTGGCCGGCTCGTCGAGTTGCCGGGCGAGATGCTCGGCCTCGCTGTCCCAACCGGCCGCACGCGCCAGCCGATCCGGCGCGAGCACGGCGAACCCGCGGTCGCCCAGGGCGCTCGTGACACCGGGCCGGTGCCAGAAGAACTCGGCGTCCACCCCGTCCCACAGCCCACCGTGCACAAGCAAGACCGTGCTCACGTCAACTCCGCACCCCGCGCTCCAGCGCCACCACCACCGCACGCCCACCGCGCGCACGAACCCCACGCGCACACAGGAAATCCTCTCGCGCACACGCGCGTGCAGAACCCACGTACGCACGCCCCCACCCTCTCCGGGGGCACCCCTCGACGCCAGTCTACTTGTGAACACTGACAAAACCCGGTGTCGCGCAAGCCTTGTGGATGGTGCGGCGGTGTGAATGGCGGATTCGGTCGGGCTCAGAGAGAGGCGCGGGTGATCGGGCACGACATGCAGCGCGGGCCGCCCCGCCCGCTGCCCAGCTCCGACCCGCGGATCCGCAGCACCTCGATCCCCGCCTCCTCCAGCCGGGCGTTCGTCTCGACGTTGCGCTCGTAGGCGACGACCACGCCCGGCGCCACGGCCAGCGTGTTGTTCCCGTCGTCCCACTGCTCGCGCTCGGCAGTCACCGGGTCCAGGCCCGTGTCGATCACGCGCAGCCGCTCGATGCCCATCGCCCCGGCGGCCGCCTCGAGGAACGGCACCGGGCCCGACACGACCACGCCATCCTCGTCCCCGGGCCGCAACGGATAGGCGAGCAGCGTGTCCCGCACCGCCGGGTACATCACGACGGCGTCCCGGTCGACCATCGTGCACACGGTGTCCAGGTGCATGGTCGCCCGGTCCTGCGCGATCGGCACCGCCAGCACGGTGTGCGCGAGCCCGTCCGCGAACGCCGACCGAGCCAGCGACTCCGCGCCCGCGGGCGTGGTCCGCTCGCCGACCCCGATCGCGAGCACACCGGGCGCGAGCAGCAGCACGTCGCCGCCCTCGACCGGGGCGGAGTGGGCGCCGTACGCGCGGCCGGCGGCCCGGAACCGCGGGTGGTAGGCGTAGATCAGGTCCAGCAGCGCGGTCTCCCGGTTGCGCGCGGGCATCGCGAGCGACGCGATCGCCACCCGGTTGCCGATCCACACCGACGAGTCCCGGGTGAACAGCAGGTTCGGCAGCGGGTCGACGACGAAGTCGTGCGGATGGTGCATCTTGCGCACCAGCGACGCGCCCTCGGCGGCGGGCAGCTCCTCGAACGTCATGCCCGCCATCAGCACGTCCGCGAGCGCCTCGTTGTCCATCGTGGACAGATGCGAGCTGAGCGCGTCGGCCAGCTCGTGCCCGACCCGGCGCCGGTCGACGGCCGTGTCCGCGGCGGCGGCGTGCGCCCGCTCGTCGGTCAGCGCGGCGACGAGCGCGTCGGCGAGCAGCAGCACCTCCACCCGCCGGGTCCCCAACGTCTCGGCGAACGCGTCGTGCTCCTCCTGAGCCCGGTCGACCCACGGGATGCTGTCGAAGAGCAGCTGGTCGTTGTTGCGCGGGGTCAGCCGCTTGAGCTCGGCGCCCGGCCGGTGCAGCAGCACCGCACGCAGCGGCCCGACCTCGCTGTCCACCTTGGGCGTCGGCTGTTCGTGCACGGCCAGGTCAGGTGCTGGTTGAGCGGTCACGCGGCGAGCGTAATAACCCGGTAAGTACGCGGTCGCGGCCACTCCCGCCATTATGGGCACCATGCGACGTCTTCTTCGAAAGCCCGTGACATGGGTCGTGCTGGTAGTCATGGTGGCCGGGGCGGTCACCGGCCTGGTCCTGTTCGAGCCGTGGCGCGCGTTCACGAGCAGCCACCTGGACGAGCCCGCGCCAGTCGCCGCCACGGGCGCCGAACCGGACTCGAGCGCCGGGTCGGACGACGCCTCCGCGCCGGAGCCGGCCGTGCTCGCCGAGGGCGAGTTCGTGAGCCAGGAGCACGAAACCGCCGGTACCGCCCGGGTCATCCGCCTCGCCAGTGGCGAGCACATCCTGCGCCTGGAGGGCTTCTCGACCTCCGACGGCCCGGACGTTCACGTGTGGCTGTCCGCCGACAAGGCCGGCGGCGACTGGGGCTCCTATGACGACAGCCGCCACGTGGCCCTCGGCGAGCTCAAGGCGACGGACGGCAACCACAACTACGCCATCCCGGCCGACGCGAAACTCGAGGGCCTGCGCAGTGCCGTCATCTGGTGCGACCGCTTCAGCGTCGCCTTCGGCTCGGCCCCACTCGCCCTCTGACCTGTCCACAACCGACACAGTTGTCCACAGCAAGACCGTGACCTCGCCTTTCGTCAGCGCCTCCCGGTAGACTGGCACGTGAGGGTGGCCCCCGGGACAGGGTGGGGCTTTCGTTTCTCGCGTTCCACACGCGCGCGTGTGCGCGGGAGGTTTGGGTTACGGCTCGGGGAGGGGTGGGCGGTCCCTGGTGAGCAAGGGGGCCAGCAGGTCACCCACCTCCTCGACCCGGTCCAGCACCTCGTCCGCCGTGAAGACCAGATCGTTCGGGTGGCGGCAGGCGGCCACCTCGTCCCACGTGACCGGGGTCGACACCGTCGGCGCGGGGCGGCCGCGCAGCGAGTACGGCGCGATCGTCGTCTTGTACCGGTTGTTCTGGCTCCAGTCGATGAACACCTTCCGCGGCCGCAGGTTCTTCGACATCCGCGCCACGATCAGGCCCGGCCGCTCCCGCGCCAGCTCCTCCGCCACCGCCTTCGCATACGCCGACGTCCGCTCCACCGCCGGCGTCGTGATCGGTGCGTACAGCTGCATGCCCTTCGACCCGCTCGTCTTGGCGACCGGCGACAGGCCGTGCGACGACAGCAGGTCGCGCAGGAGCAGCGCCACCTCACAACACTCCACGATCGTCGCCGGCGGGCCCGGGTCCAGGTCGAACACCACCAGGTCCGGCGTCCGCCGCTCGCCGGCCGAGTCGACAGTCCACTGTGGAAGGTGCAGCTCCAGAGCCGCCATGTTCGCCGACCACACCAGTGACGGCAGGTCGTTCAGCACCACGAAGTCCAGAGTCTCGTAGCCGCGAGTGCTCCCCGGCGTCTCCACCCGCACCTTCCGGACCCACTCCGGCGCACCCCGCGCGGCGTTCTTCTCGTAGAACGGCTGCGCGGTCACCCCGTCCGGCCACCGCCGCAGTGTCACCGGCCGGTCGGCCAGGTGGGGGAGCAGCACCGGCGCCACGCGGCTGTAGTAGTTGATCACCTGCCCCTTGGTGAAGCCCGCCTCCGGGTACAGCACCTTGTCCAGGTTGGACAGACGCAGGCGCCGGCCGCCGACCTCGACCAGGACGTTCTGCGGCTGCGGCTCCTCCTCGGGCTCCGAAGACGCCGGCGACTCCGGCGACTCCGGCGACTCCGGCGACTCCGGCGACTCCGGTGGCGACGGAGGGGAAGGCGCCGCGTCCGGAACGGCCTCCGGCTCCAGGTCCGCCGCCTCCTTGTCCGACCGCAGCCCCCGCCACGACGGCGCCCGCAGCCTGCCGTCCGGCGTCCAGTTCCGGAACTCCACCTCACCGACCAACGTCGGCGACACCCAGTGCGCGCCCTTGCGCCGGTCCGCCGGCAGCTCGTCCGCGAACGGCGAGGTCTCCCGCTCCAACGGCGTCAGCCGCTCGCCCAACGCGGCCAGCGCCTTGTCGCTGAACCCGGTGCCGACCTGGCCGACGTAACGCAGCCCGGCGTCGGTCGGCACGCCGAGCATCAGCGAGCCGATCATGCCGGACCGCTGGCCCTCGCCCGGCCGCCAGCCGCCGATCAGTACCTCGATCGTCAGCAGTTCCTTGATCTTGATCCAGTCCGGGGTGCGCCGGCCGGGGAAGTACCGCGAGGTCAGCCGCTTGGCGAGGACGCCCTCGAGCTCCTGCTCGCGCGCCGTCTCCACCATGGCGGCGCCCTCGACGGTGTAGCTCGGCGAGATGTTCCAGTGCGGCCCGCGCAGCTCCAGCCCCTCGAGCAGCCGGCGCCGCTCCGTGTACGGAAGGTCCACACAGGACTGGCCGTCGAGGTGGATGACGTCGAAGATCAGGTAGGTGACCGGCACGGAGTTCGCGAGGCTGCGCGCCTGCCGGTCATGCTGGACGTGCATGCGCTGCTGCAGCGCGGGAAAGCTCGGTCGCCCGTTGTCCATGGCGACGATCTCGCCGTCGAGCCACACCTGGGTCGAGCCGAGCTCCTCCCCGAGCTTGCGCAGCTCGGGGTAGGTGACGGTGATGTCGTTGCCCTTGCGGGAGAACAGCTGCAGCCGGCCGCCCTCGACCCGGGCCAGTGCGCGCACGCCGTCCCACTTGAACTCGTAGGCCCACTCCTCGTCCTGGTTCTCCGGCGGCAGCGTGCCCGGCGAGGCCAGCATGGGCTCGACGAGGTCGGGCAGGCGGGTGAACCCGGGCCGCTGCGGCGGTTCGGAGCGGCGGACCATCCAGTCCTTGGCGTCCTTACCACTGCGGAAGAACGTGTACCGCCCCTTGGCGCGCGCGCCGTCGAAGACGACCGCGACCTCGCGGTCGGACCATTTCAGCGTCTCGTAGCGGCCGCGGTCCCAGATGAACATGCGGCCGCCGCCGTACTCGCCCTTGGGGATCTCACCGGAGAACGTCGCGTACTCCATCGGATGGTCCTCGGTGTGCACGGCGAGCCGGATGTCGCCCGGCAGGTCCGGCAACCCCTTCGGCACCGCCCACGACACGAGCACGCCGTCCCGCTCCAGCCGCACGTCCCAGTGCAGGCGGCTGGCGTGGTGCTCCTGGATGACGAACGTGTCGTTGTTGCCGGTCGGCAGCGCGCCCTCGACCGGCACCGGCTCCGGGGTGCGGGCCGCATCGCGCTTCTTCCGGTATTCGTCGAGGTCACCCATCCCGTCCAGACTAAGGGAGCCAGGACACCTGGCCACGCAGCAGCGCGTAGCCGACGAAGGCGACGACGTCGAGCAGCGTGTGCGCGATGACCAGCGGCCAGAGGCGGTTCGTCCGCTGCCAGACGCGGCCGAACACCAGGCCCATGACGAAGTTGCCCACGAACCCGCCGAACCCCTGGTACAGGTGGTAGGACCCGCGCAGGGCGGCGGCCGCGACCAGCGAGCCGTTCTCGTGCCAGCCGAGTTGGCGCAGCCGGGTGATCACGTACCCGACGACGAGGACCTCCTCGGCCCAGGCGTTCGCCGCCGCGGCGATCGTCAGCACGACCGGCCGCCACCACGTGTCACCCAGGGTGGACGGCAGCACCGTGAGGTTGGCGCCGGCCGCGCGGGCCAGGAAGTACAGCCCCAGCCCCGGGATGCCGATGAGCGCGGCGAGCCCGGCGCCGCCGAGCGTGTCGCGGCCGAGCCGGTCCCGGTCGAGCCCGATCGCCCGCAGCCGGATGCCGGCGCGCCACAACAGGTAGAGCCCGAGCGCCCCCCAGGCGAACAGCTGGACCGCGGACAGCAGTTGGCGGAGAAGGTCGATGAGTTGGTCGGCGGCCTGCGGGACGTTGATCGCGACCTGCTGGTCGGCGAGCGGCTCGGGCGCCAGGAGCGAGTCCAGCAGGGAGAGCAGGCTGCGCAGGCCGGAGAGTCCGAGCGTCACCGTGAGCACGATGAGGAGCTCGATGACGATCGCGCGGCGTTCGCCGGGGTCCGTGATCGGCTCGGTCCGCCGCTGCGGGACGAGCCAGGCGCTCAGTGACACGCCGAGACGCTACCGTTAGCCGGTGCCACGAATCGCCACGGCGGACCGGGTGGACGCGGCCTCCCTCGCCGACTTCATCCGTCCCCGCCACCACGCCATCCTGGTGACGACCAAGGCGGACGGCGGCCCGCAGCTGTCCCCGGTGACGTGCGGCATGGACACCGAGGGCCGCATCGTGATCTCGACCTACCCGTCCCGCGCGAAGGCGGTCAACGCCCGCCGAGACCCCCAGGTGTCGGTCTGCGTCCTGTCCGACGACTGGGACGGCGCCTGGGTCCAGGTGGACGGCACCGCCGAGGTCCTCGACCTCCCCGACGCGCTCGAACCCCTCGTGGAGTACTTCCGCGTGATCTCCGGCGAACACCCCGACTGGGACGAGTACCGCGCGGCGATGCGACGCCAGGGCAAGTCTCTGATCCGCGTCACGATCACCCGCTGGGGCCCCATCGCCACGGGCGGCTTCCCACCCGACCTGGCGTAACCCCGAACCATCCACAACCCACCCGGTTGTCCACAGCTGACCGCGCCCACCCCCTTTTGTCGGCGTGCGCCGGTAGGCTGGCACGTGAGGGTGGCCCCCGGGACAGGGTGGGGCTTTCGGTACCTGCGTTCTGCACGCGCGTGCGCGCGCGACCGGTGGGCGGTCCCGTGGGCGGCGGTTACGGGGCTGTGAGGATCACCGGGCCCGACCCGGTCACCGCGATCGTGTGCTCGATGTGGGCGGCGCGGCTGCCGTCCACGGTTCGCAGTGCCCAGCCGTCCGGGTCCGTGACGAAGCGGTCGCGGCCGCCGGCCATGAACATCGGCTCGATGGCGATCGTCAGGCCCGGGCGCAGGGACAGGCCGCGGCCCGGCCGACCCTCGTTCGGCACCGAGGGTGCCTCGTGCATCGCGCGGCCGACACCGTGGCCGCCGAAGCTCGACGGGATGCCGTACCCGCGCGCGCGGCCGATCTCGCCCACCGCCGCCGACACATCGCCCAGACGACCGCCGGCGCGCGCGGCCGCGATGCCGGCCTCGAGGGCGTCTCGCGTGTCGGCGATCAGCGCCACGTCGGCCGGCCGGGGCGTGCCCACGATGAAGCTGATCGCGGAGTCCCCGTGGAACCCGTCCACGCACGCGCCGAAGTCGACGCTCACCAGGTCGCCGTCCAGCAGCCGGTACTCCGACGGGATGCCGTGCACGATCACGTCGTTCACCGACGCGCAGATCACCGCCGGGAACGGCGTCGGCGCGAAGTGCGGGTGGTAGTGCTGGAACGACGACTTGGCCCCCGCCGACGCGAGCACGTCGTCCGCGACCTCGTCCAGTTCGAGCAGCGACACCCCGACGGCCGCCGCCGCGCGTACGGCCGCGAGCGCGTTCGCGACCACCCGGCCGGCCTCGCGCATCACGGCGAGCTCGGCCTCGGTCTTCAGCTCGACCATGACACCTCCAATAACTATCCCGGTATTCATATCACGGTATTAGTATCGGGGTCATGGTGCGACCACCCCTGAGCCAGCAGGACCGGGAACGCGGCATGCGCCTCGGCGAACGGCTGCGGGCCGCCCGGGGCGAGCGCACCAGCGTCGAGGTCGCCCAGGCGGCGGGCATCTCCGTCGAGACGCTGCGCAAGATCGAGCACGGCCGCGTCCCGACCCCGGCCTTCTTCACGGTCGTCGCGATCGCCCGCGCGGTCGGCGTCCCCGTGGAGACCCTTTGCGACGAGCCGCTACCGGCCTTGTAGCGCCACGAACGGACATCCGACCAGCCGCCGCAGCTCGACCGACAGCTCGTCCTGCGTGTCGATCGGCCGCTCGAACGCCAGCCGCACGTCGTGGTCGCCCTCGATCGCCTCGACGCGCAGCCGCAGGCCGTACCGGTCCAGCCCGAGCGGCCGCACGTGCCCGCCCCGCAGCCGGTCCGGCAGGTGCCGGTGCAGCGTGTGGATCACGTCGGTGTGCGACAGCTCCAGGTGCCGCAGCCAGCCCGCCTCCTTGTGGCAGAACGGGTCCACGGCCGCCGCGGCGAACACCGGCGGCGGCACCGGATGCGTTCCGTCCGCGTCCGCGACCACCATCGAGATCGGGGTCAGCCGCAGCATCGTCGCGCCGTAGCCGAGATCGAGCAGCCGTGGGTCCGGCCGCTCCTCGACCAGATCGAGCGCGAGGTCCCGCGCCTCCGCGAGCTCGACGGGCGCCAGCTGTCCGGTGATCCACAGCAGCCCGCGCACCGGCTCGCGCAGCGGCACCGGCGCGAGGTCGACCACCTCGACCACGGTCGTCATCGGCTCGGCCATGGCCTGCTCGTCGGGCAGCAGCAAGGTCACCGACCCGTCCGCGTGCACGTGGTGCAGCAGCGGCACGACACGGTCCGGCTGGCGCCGCTCGGGGACCGGCGGCAGTGTGGGTGGCGGCAGCAACGTCGCCGGGCCGCGCGCCGCGATGGTCCTGGCGCGCTCACCCGGTCCGGGAGTCGGCGGTCGATCACTCACACTGGTTAGGCTAGCCTAAGTCACTCGCGAAAATCGACAGCCAAAGGTGGGTAGCCTGGCCGAGTGACCGTGGCGCAGCTGCTTGCCCTCGGTGGCGTCATCCTTGTCGCGGCGATGTCGCCGGGACCCGACTTCGTGATCGTCACCCGCAACGCGATGCTGTCCGGCCGCCGCGCGGGCATGGCGTGCGCGGCGGGGATCGCCGCGGGCGTGTTCGTCTGGGTGGTCGTCACGGCGCTCGGCATCGCCGGCCTGCTTGCCGCGTCCGCGGTCGCGTTCACCGTCGTCAAGCTCGCCGGCGCGGCCTACCTGGTGCTCCTCGGCATCCGCGCGCTGATCGCCGCCCGCCGCGGCTGCTACGGGGCACCGGAGGTCACCGAGGGCCGGCCGGCCCGTGCGCTCGCCGCGTTCCGTCAGGGCCTGGTCACGAACCTGCTCAACCCCAAGGTGGCGGTGTTCTTCACCGCGCTGTTGCCGCAGTTCCTACCCGCCGCCGCGACCGCGTTCGACCACCTGCTGCTCGCCGGCGTCGCGGCCACCGTGAGCCTGCTGTGGTTCGTCGTACTGACGAACGTGGTCGGCGCGCTCCGCCGGTTCCTGACCGCGAACCGAGTCCGCCGCGCGATCGACGCGGTGATGGGCACGCTGCTGCTCGGCCTCGGTGTCCGGCTCGCGAGCCAATAGGACACGCGCCATACCGGCCGCATCATGGCCGCGGTGTCCGAGCTCGCGCACAGCCGACAACGTCGCGCACAGCTACACGCACGCCCCCACCCTCTCCGGGGGCCACCCCACCACGCCAGTCTACCGGTGGGGGCTGACAGAAGCCGTGGTCGGCGGGTTTGCTGTGGACAGCCTGACGAGTTGTGGACAGCCGGTCAGCCTGGCCCGCGGCCGGACCACGACCATGCGTACGCCGGATCTTCGCAGGCGCCCGCCGCCTCGCCGAGCTCCAGTGGGCGGAACGTGTCGACCATGACCGCGGTCTCGTCGAAGTAGTCGACCCCGATTGACGCCTCCGCGGCCCCCGGCTGCGGTCCGTGCGTGAAGCCCGACGGGTGCAGCGACAGCGACCCGAGCCCGATGCTGGAGCCCTTGCGCGCCTCGTAGTTGCCGCCGACGTAGAACATCAGCTCGTCGGAGTCGACATTCGCGTGGTTGTACGGCACGGGGATCGACAGCGGGTGGTAGTCGACCTTGCGCGGGCAGAACGAGCAGACCACGAAGTTCGGGCCCTCGAACGTCTGGTGCACCGGCGGCGGCTGGTGTACCCGCCCGGTGATCGGCTCGAAGTCGCGGATGTTGAACGCCCACGGGTAGAGGCAGCCGTCCCAGCCGACGACGTCGAACGGATGGTTGGCGTAGGTGAAGCGGGTCAGCCCGGCGCGGTGGCGGACGAGCACGGGCACGTCCGTGCCGTCGACGATCAGCGGCTCGCCCGGACCGCGCTGGTCGCGCTCGCAGTACGGGGCGTGCTCGAGGAACTGGCCCTTGGCCGACAGATAGCGCTTGGGCGGGCCGATGTGGCCGGTGGCCTCGAGGATGTAGAGACGGGTCTCGCCGTGCGGCAGCACGCGGTAGGTCGTCGACGTCGGCAGCACGACGTAGTCGCCGTCGGCCACGTCGAGCGCGCCGTAGATCGTCTCGATACGTGCCGACCCGGCCTGCACGTAGATCAGCTCGTCGCCGGCGGCGTTGCGGTACAGCGGGCTCGGCGAGGTGGCGACGGCGAACGCGATCGTCACGTCGTTGTTGCCGAACAGGGTGCGCCGGCCGGTGACGGCGTCGATCTCCTGCTGGCTCTCCGACTTCAGGTCCTGCGTGCGGAAGTGGCGCGGCATCAGCGGATGGTTCGGCGTCAGCGGTCCGCGGTGGTCCTCGACGACCTCGGCGTTCACGATCGCCGTGGGCAGGTGCCGGTGGTAGAGGAGGGCGGAGTCGGAGGAGAAGCCCTCCACGCCCATGAGCTCCTCGGCATACAGCCCACCCTCCGGGGAGCGGAACTGCGTGTGCCTCTTTCGGGGTATCTCCCCGGCGCTGCGGTAGTAAGGCATTGCCTCCTCCGGAGTGTCCGCATGTCGAACGTCTTTGTTCAGTAGCCGATACGCTACTAGCGTGTCAGCCGTGTCAAGCGCCGCACCCTTGCCTCCGCCAGGACAACGCGATGTCCCACCCCTTCTCGCTCGGCTCGTCGACGACGCCGCCCTGTTCCCACCGGGCAACGCCGCCATGGCCGACGCGGTCCGCCTGCACCTCGACGGCAGGACGAACGACCGTGCCGACCTGGTCGGGCTCTTCCTCTGCCCCGCCTCCCGGCTGCCCGAGCTGATCACCGGCCTGATCAAGGTCAAGCCGCCGCGACCGGTCGAGTTGTCGCTGGTCATCGACACGGGCCTGGGCGGTGTGCCGAAGGCGCTGTCGATCGTCGAGTCGCGGGCGGAGCTCCTGGCGCTGCGCATGGTGGAGATGCCCGCACCGTCCGATGTGGACGAAGTGTGGCTGGAGCGGGTTTCGGAGTTCGTGCCCGAGGACGTGATCCGGGTGATCGAGCCACGGCGCGGCGGGGCGGGCTGGCTGGACGGCATCCAGCGGGTGATCGAGCACGGCAGCTGGCCGAAGATCCGCTGCGGCGGGCTGTCCCGGGAGAACTTCCCGAGCATCGAGGAGGTCGCCGAGTTCCTGTCGGTGATCAACGCGGGCAACTCGTCGTTCAAGGCGACCGCGGGCCTGCACAACGCGGTCCGGCACACGGACGAGGAAACCGGCTTCACCCACCACGGGTTCCTGAACCTGCTCGTCGCCACCCACCGCCTGATCATGGCCGGCGGGACCGACGAGACGGTGCACGAGGCACTCTCGTCGACCGACGGCCGGGCGCTGGCCGCGGAGGCGCTGGCGCTGACCGAGCACGAGGCGCTGGCGGTGCGCGGCGTGTTCTCCTCGTACGGCTCCTGCTCGCTGACCGAGCCGGTGACGGACCTCGAGAAGCTGGGCCTGCTGTGACCTGGATTCCCGACCCCGCGTTCGCGAAGGACCTGCCGTTCGGGCCGCAGACGCTGCCGTACGGGGTCGTGGATACGGGCGATGCGCAGGGCCCGCGGGTCGCGGTGCGGGTCGGCGACCACGCGCTGCCGCTGGCGCCGTTCGGCGACGAGCTCGGTGACCTGGTCGACCTGGTGTCCGGTTCGTCGCTCGATCCGCTGCTCGCCGCCTCGAGGGTCGAGTGGAGCGCGCTGCGAGCGCGGCTGATGGACGTGGTGAACGGATCGGGCAAGCCGCCCGGCGCTTCGCTGCTGCCGTTGACCGACGTGCGCACGCCGCTGCCGTTCACGGTCGGCGACTATGTCGACTTCTACAGCTCGCGTTACCACGCGGAGAACGTCGGCCGGATCATGCGGCCGGACTCCGAGCCGCTGCTGCCGAACTGGACGCACCTGCCGGTCGGCTACCACGGACGCGCCGGCACGGTCGTGGTGTCGGGCACCGACGTGGTGCGCCCGCACGGCCAGCGCCGTGGCTCACCGCTGCCGCAGTTCGGGCCGTCGGGGCGGCTGGATGTGGAGGCCGAGGTCGGTTTCGTCTGCGGCGGCCCGGTGGCTCGGCGGGTGCCGACGTCGAACGCACCGGAGCACATCTTCGGCGTGGTGCTGGTCAACGACTGGTCGGCGCGGGACATCCAGGGCTGGGAGTACCAACCGCTCGGACCGTTCCTGGGCAAGTCGTTCGCGACGTCGGTGTCGGCGTGGGTGACGCCGCTGGAGGCGCTCACGGTCGCCCGCACACCGGTGCCCGACCCCGGCCACCCGCGGGTCGACTACCTGGTCGAGGACTCGCCGTGGGGGCTGGACCTGCGGCTCGCGGTGGAGTGGAACGGGACCGTGGTGTCCCGGCCGAACTTCGCGGACATGTCGTACTCGTGCGCGCAGCAGCTGGCGCACATGACGGTCAACGGCGCGACCGTGCGGCCGGGCGACCTGTTCGCGTCGGGCACGGTCTCCGGGCCGTCGGTCGAGCACCGTGGCTGCTTCCTGGAGCTGTCATGGGGCGGACGGGAGAAGATCAAGCTGTCCGACGGCTCGACGCGGACCTTCCTCGAGGACGGTGACACCGTGGTGATCACGGCGACCGCGCCTGGCGAGGACGGCTCGGTGGTGGGCATCGCCGAGGTGACGGGCACGGTCCTCCCGGCCGACTTCGCGGACGTTGGAGGCTGAGGTGGCCGCCCGGCCGATCCGCCCGATCGTCTCCTCCACCCGGCAGCCGAGCACCGGGCAGGGCCGGGAGAGCTCGCTGACGCTGGACCGGGGGCTGGCCCTGCTCCAGGCGGTGGCGGACGCGGAGTCGGAGGCGCCGACGATCAGCGAGCTGGCGACGGCCATCGGCGCGAGCCGCGCCGCGGTGTATCGGCTGCTGGTGCCGCTGCAGGAGCGTGGCCTGGTACGCAGGGACGGCTCGAAGGTTCGGCTGGGCCTGGGTCTGCTCCGGCTGGCCGCCAAGGTCACCCCGCAGCTGCGCCTGGCCGCGCTGCCGGCTCTGCGCGAGCTGGCGGAGGCGGTGGGCGCCACGGCTCACCTGACGGTCGCCGACGGCGAGGAGGCCCAGGCGATCGCGGTGATCGAGCCGTCGTGGACGACCTACCACGTGGCGTACCGCGTCGGCACCCGCCACTCGCTGGGCCGGGGAGCGGCCGGCAAGGCCATCGGCCTGCGCGACGAGACCCCGGGCTGGATAGCCACGACGGGCGAGCTGCAGCAGGGCGCGTCCGGCATCGCCGCCCCGGTCCGCGGCGTCCCCGGCCTGCGCGCGAGCGTGGGCGTGGTGACCTTCCACGAGCTGGACGCGGACGTGGTCGGCCCCCAGGTCCTGACCGCGGCGAGCGCCGTGGCCGACGCCCTGCGCTGACTTGTCCACAACCGCCCGACCTGTCCACAACCCAAGCGTCACAACGGTTCCCGTCAGCCCCGACCGGTAGACTGGCACGTGAGGGTGGCCCCCGGGACAGGGTGGGGCTTTCGGTACTCGCGCTCTGCACGCGCGTGCGCGCGGGGGAGGTTCGGGGTCAGCGGGGGCGGTGGGCCAGCATTCGTTGTAGGGCGCGTTGGGCTCGGTCCGCGCGGCGGGCCTGGTAGGCGATGGGGAAGTAGCGCAGCCGCTCCGGCAGCACGGCCATCACCAGCGCGACCACCCGTCCCAGCCGGCGCAGCCGGCGTTCGTCCCGGTCCGTCCACGGCAGGCCGAGGATCGAACGGGCGCGCGGCGGCAGCGTGCCCACCGTGACGAAGTACTGCACCCGCCCCGGCACGTCGGCCACCAGCCGCCACGGCGCCCGCAGCCACGACGGCAGCGCGGGCGGCGGCGGCACGTGCCGGGTGGCGTGCAGGAACTCGTACACCGTCGGGTGGGCCACGAGCGTGTGGGACAGCATGTCCTCGAACCGATCCAGGTAGGCCTCGTACGTCGGCGGGATCTCCTTCTCCGCCACGTGCAGGTTCCGCATCAACTGCTGGAGCTCCGCGTAGAACGCCTCCTCGTCCGCACGCGTCAGCGGCCGCAGCGAGAAGTACCGCGCGCCCACCGTGTACGCGTACGGCGCGGTCAGGATGATCCACGCCCACGGGCCGGACGCCAGCGCCCGGTGCGTCACCCCGGCGTCGTCGGTCGTGTACAACGGGGCGTGCAGCGCGCGCAGCCGGTCCGCCTCCGTCAGCGCCTCCGGGCCGCCGTACACCCAGGTCAGCACCGACGCGATGCTCCGCCGTGCCCGGCCGATGGCGTCCGTGCGGAACACCGAGTGCGCACCGACCACCGCCCCCACCGCCGGGTGCATCACCTGCAGCGCGAACGCCGCCCCGGTCGTCAGCGAGAACGTGATCAGCCCGGTGTCCTCCCACAGCCGCGTCCCCGGCTCGATCGGTTGGCGCATCGTGACCGCTCCCATCTGGTGAAGGACGTCACCAGATAGAGGATAGACTCCACGGGTGGCCCAACGCACCTACGGCGGCGTGACGAGCGCGGAACGGCGGGCCCGGCGACGCAAGGCCCTGACCGACGCCGCCCTCGACCTCGTCGCCGACGGCGGCTGGGACCGGGTCACCGTCCGCGCGGTCTGCGTCCGCGCGCGGCTCAACGACCGCTACTTCTACGAGAGCTTCCCGGACCGCGACGCCCTCCTGCTCGCCACCCGCGACGACATCGCGGCCGACGCGCTGCGAACGCTGCGCCGCACCATCGAGCACACGAGCCCGGACGCGCGCGTCCGCGCGGTCGTCGAGGCCGGGATCGACTTCTTCATCGCCGACCCGCGCCGCGGCCACCTCATGTTCGCCCCGCACGAGGCGCTGCGCGGCCGCCGCCGCGAGATGCTCCGGACGCTGTCCCGGATCGTCGCCGACCAGGCCACCGAGATCCTCGGCGAGCGCGCCGCGCCGCGAAAGGACCGCGAGCTCGGCGCACTCACCCTCGTCAGCGGCACGCTGGAGGTCTTCGTCAGCTGGCTGCGCGGCGAGCTCGACGTGACCCGCGAGCACCTCGCGGACTTCCTCGTCGCCATGGTCAACACCACCGGCGACCTCGCCACGGCACTGCGCCGGGAACGCGGCTAGAAGACCGCCTGCACCGCCGCCACCACCGCGAACCCGGCGAACAGCGCCGCCGCGCCGCGCTGGATGAGGTGCGCCGGCACCCGCGCCCGCAGCTTGCGCCCCACCAGCAGCGCGATCACCGTGACGCTCATCAGCGCGAGGAACGCCCCGAGGCCCACGGCCACCGGGCTCGAGTACCGGGCGGCCACGCCCACCGCGGTCACCTGCGACGCGTCGCCCCACTCGGTGAGGAACAGCGTGCCGAACGAGACCATCGCAGCGCGTGAGAACGACGTGTTCGCCCGCGCGCCGGATGCGGCCGCGTCGGCCTCGTCGGGGTCGTTGGCCAGGCTCTCCCGCAGCAGCAGGAACGCGCCCACCGCGAACAGCACGGCGATCGCCCCGGCCACGAGCCGCTCCGGCAGCAGCCGGATCGCACTGCCCAGCGCGACCGCGATCACGGCCTGCAGCGCGAACGCCAGCGCGGCGCCTGCGAGCACCGGCCGGCCGCGGAACCGGCTGGACAGCACCAGGGTCAGCGCGGTCGTCTTGTCCGGGAGCTCGAGCAGGAACACGGCGACGTACGCCGAGACGAATGCGAGCAACCAATGTTCCATGTGGACGGTGCCCCCTCTCCGGATCGAGCCCGGTCGGAGGCGGCACGACTCCGGCCGGGCATGGTCACATGCCGGCCGGAGGTCTCGTTCGCCCACTCGCAGCGGGTGAGGCACCGGACTCGCGAGCGAGTCAGTATGTCGATGTCCTCGCCGGGCGGGCCGTGGCCCGCCGCGGGAACTACTCCCCTCTGGCGTAGGCCACTCTACCGGCTCCGGGGCGCACCGTCCGGGTCGCGCTGGTCACAGGACCAAGGTCCCGTCCGAGCGGGACCCGGGGACCTGCCCGTGCCGGGTCTCGCGGAGGAGCGTGGTCGGCGTGGACGTCCTGGACCTCGCGCGGTGGCAGTTCGGAATCACCACCGTCTACCACTTCCTGATGGTGCCGCTCACGATCGGCCTGTCGCTGCTGGTCGCGGGCATGCAGACGGCGTGGGTGCGTACCGGCGACCGCCGCTACCTCGCGATGACGAAGTTCTGGGGCAAGCTGCTGCTGATCAACTTCGCGATGGGCGTGGTCACCGGCATCGTCCAGGAGTTCCAGTTCGGCATGGCCTGGAACGAGTACTCGCGGTTCGTCGGCGACGTGTTCGGCGCGCCGCTGGCCATGGAGGGGCTCGTCGCGTTCTTCGTGGAGTCCACGTTCCTCGGCCTGTGGATCTTCGGCTGGGACCGGCTGCCGCGCCGCGCGCACCTGGCGTGCGCGTGGGCGTTCTCCCTGGCCACCATCGCGTCCGCGTACTTCATTCTCGCGGCGAACTCGTGGATGCAGCATCCGGTCGGCGTCGAGCTGGTGGACGGCCGGCCGCGGCTGACCTCGATCTGGGCGGTGCTGGGCAACTCCACGGTGCTGGCGGCCTTCCCGCACGCGATCGCGGGCGCGTTCGCGGTGGCCGGCACGTTCCTGGTGGGCATCGCGGCATGGCACCTGTGGCGGTCCACTTCGGACTCCGACGTGTGGCGCTCGTCGATCCGGCTGGGCGCGTGGGTCGGGGTGGTCGCGTTCGTGGCGCTCGTGGTCAGCGGGGACCAGCAGTCGAAGCTGATGTTCCGGCAGCAGCCGATGAAGATGGCCTCGGCGGAGGCGTTGTGCCACACCGAGCAGCCGGCCGGGTTCTCCGTGTTCGCGGTCGGCGACGTGTCCAGCCCGGACTGCGAGAACGTCAAGTCGATCACGGTGCCGGCGCTGCTGTCGTTCCTGGCCAACAACGACCTCGACTCGAAGGTCACCGGCGTGACCGACCTGGTCGAGCAGTACCGGGAGCGCTACGGCGAGTTCTACCCGCAGGACCCGAGGCTGGGTGAGCTGTCCGGCAGGCCGATCGACTACGTGCCGAACCTGCCGGTCACGTACTGGGGCTTCCGGCTGATGGTCGGGTTCGGTGCGCTCGCCGTGCTCGTCGGCGTCGCCGTGCTGTGGCTGACCCGGCGGGGCCGGGTGCCGCGGTCGCGCTGGTTCCCGCGGCTGGCCCTGGCCGGCATCGCGACCCCGTTCCTGGCCAACAGCTTCGGCTGGATCTTCACCGAGATGGGCCGCCAGCCGTTCGTCGTCGCACCCAACCCGTCCGGTGTGGACGGTGTGTGGATGTTCACCGCGCGGGCGGTGTCCGGGCTCTCGGCCGGCGAGGTGCTCACGTCGCTGATCGCGTTGACGCTGGTCTACGGCGTGCTCGCCGTGATCGAGGTGTTCCTGATCCGCCGGTACGTGCGGGGCGGAGTCGCCGCCGTGCTGCCGCCTTCCGGTGAGCCGTCCAGACGCGACGACGCCGTCCTGTCGTTCGCCTACTGATTCGGGGCATGCCATGGATCTCGCGACCGTCTGGTTCCTGATCATCGCCGTGCTGTGGCTCGGCTACCTGTTCCTGGAGGGCTTCGACTTCGGCGTGGGCATGCTGTTGCGCGTACTCGGTCGGGACGAGGCCGAGCGGCGGGTGCTGATCAACACGATCGGCCCGGTGTGGGACGGCAACGAGGTGTGGCTGATCGTCGCCGCCGGCGCGACGTTCGCGGCGTTCCCGGGCTGGTACGCGGGCCTGTTCAGCGCGGCGTACCTGCCGCTGCTGCTGTTCCTGCTGGCGCTCATCGGCCGCGGCGTGGCGTTCGAGTACCGGGGGAAGGTCGACTCCGCGCGCTGGCGGGCGGTGTGGGACACGGTGATCACTGGCGGGTCGGCGGTCGCCGCGTTGGGTGTCGGGCTGGTGCTGTCGTGGAACGTGCTGGGCCTGCCGCTGGACGCGGACGGGAATCGGGTCGGCGCGGCGTTCGCGGCGGTGCGCTGGGACACGCTGCTCGGGGCGCTCGGCGTGGCCGGCTTCGCGCTGGTGCACGGCGCGGTGTTCGTCGCGCTGAAGACGTCCGGCCCGCTCCGGGACCGGGCTCGCCGGCTCGCGCTGGGGATCGCGCCGGCCGCGCTCGCGCCGCTGGCCGCCGTGCTGGTGGTGGTGCAGCTGCGGGAGGGGTCGGGCTGGACCTGGGCGACGCTGGCGGTGGTGGGGCTCGCGGCCGCCGCTGCCTGGCTACGCCTGCGGACCGGCCGCGAGGGCCAGACGTTCGCCCTGCTCGGCGTCGCGCTGACGGCGTCGGTGGTGACCCTGTTCGGCGCGCTGTACCCGGACGTCCTGCCGTCCACAGTGGACCCGGCGTACTCGCTGTCGATCGCGGACACGGCGTCGAGCCCGTACACGCTGACGGTGATGACCTGGGTGGCCGCGTTCGGCACGCCGGCGGTGCTGATCTACCAGGGCTGGACGTACTGGGTCTTCCGTAAGCGAATCGCGACCCACCACATCCCGGAAGCACGCACCCCATGACCAGGGGCCCCACATGTGGTCCGGCTACCGAATCGGACCTCGTGCCCAGCGGCCCGACGAACCACGATCCGGCCCGCGGTTCCAGCCCCGCGAATCCGGCCCCGTGGATGGCGGCCCCCACCCTCTCCGGGGGCCACCCCACCACGCCAGTCTACCGGCAAGGGACGACAAAACCGCTGGTCGTGCGGGGCTGTGGACAAGTTTGGGTCGCGAGTGGCGCGAACCGTCGGGTGTGGGTCGGGGGGCGGCGCATGAGCGGGCCGCTCGGCGCGCTCGCGTTGTCCCGCACCGCGCGGCGGGCGCTTGCCGGCTGTGCGGTGCTCGGTGCGCTCGGGGCGGTGGCGCTCGTCGTGCAGGCGTGGGCGCTCGCGTCCGTGCTCGCGGACATCGTCGCGGGGGCGGGGGCACCGGCCGGTGAGCTGCTGGGGGTGCTCGCCGGTGCGGTGCTCGCCCGCGCGCTGCTCGGCTGGGCCACGCAGGTCGTCGCGGCGCGGGCGGCCGCCGGGGCGAAGGCCGAGCTGCGGGGCGTGCTGCTCGACCGGACCCTCGCCGCCGGTCCGGAGTGGATCGCGGAGGCCGGGCCCGGCGAGCTGACCGCGCTCGCGACCCGCGGCCTCGACGCGCTGGACGGCTACTTCACGACCTACCTGCCCGCACTGGTCAACGCCGCCGTCCTGCCGGTCGGCATCGGTGCCGTGATCCTGTTCGCCGACTGGCCGTCGGCCGTGGTGCTCGTGCTGACGCTGCCGCTCGTTCCGGTGTTCGCCGTCCTCATCGGCCTACGCACCCGCGACCGCGTGGCCGAGGCGGCCGACGCGACCGGACGGCTCTCCGCGCACCTGCTCGAGCTCGCGCGCGCGTTGCCGGTGCTCACCGCGTTCCGCCGCGCCGCCGCCCAGGTCGACGCCGTCCGCCGGGTCTCCGCCGCGCACCGCCGCGCCACGATGGGCACGCTGCGCGTCGCGTTCGCGTCCGCGCTGGTGCTGGAGCTGATCGCGACGCTGTCGGTCGCACTGGTCGCGGTCACCATCGGCCTGCGCCTGGTGTCCGGCGACCTCGGGCTCGCGGTCGGCCTGTTCGTGCTGATCCTGGCGCCGGAGTGCTACCTGCCGCTACGTGCCGCGGGCGCCGCGCACCACGCGAGCGAGGACGGTCTGGAGGCGGCGCGCCGGGTGGCCGAGCTGCCCGTGGTCGGCGACCGGTCGGGCACCGCCGCGCCCATCGGCGACCTCGTCGTCGCTGGTCTCACGGTCCGCCGCCGCGACGGGAACGCACCCGACGGCCTGTCCCTCACGGCCCGGCCGGGGGAGATCGTCCGTCTGGACTCGCCGAGCGGGAGCGGCAAGTCGACCTTGTTCGCCGTGCTGCTGGGCTTCGCCGAGCCGACCGGGGGAGTGGTCCAGGTCGGCGGGGTGGACCTCGCCGACCTGGACCTGCCCGCGTGGCGCCGCCGCATCGCGTGGGTCCCGCAGCACCCGCGGTTCGCCGGCGGCACCGTGGCCGACGAGCTGGCCACCGCCCGCGAGTCCCCCGTTCCCGACCCGCGAGTCCCCCACTCCGGCCCCGCGAGTCCCCCGTTCCCGACCCGCGAGTCCAACGCTCCCGACCCGCGTGTCCAACCTTCCGGACCCGCGAGTTCCCCGCTCCGCACCGGCGAGTCCCCCGTTCGGGACCCGCGAGTTCCCGGTTCGGGACGCGCGAGTTCCCCGCTCCGCACGGGCGAGTGCCCCGACGCGGCGTGCGTGGCCGTCGATCACCTGCTCGACCGCCCGGTCGCCGAGCTGTCCACGGGGGAGCGGCAGCGGGTCGCCGTGGCGCGCGCCCTCGTGCGCGTCCGGCAGGGTGCCGACCTGCTCCTGCTCGACGAGCCCACCGCCAACCTCGACCCGGCCGCCGCGGGGCTGGTCATGGCGGCTATCGAGCAGGCGGCCGCGAGCGGCGTCGCCGTCATCCTCGCGGCCCACCGCACCGTCGAGTCCACTTCGGACACCGTGGCGGCGGGCCCGGTCGGTACCGTCACCGGCCACGCGACCGCCGTCGGCTCGCCGCTGCGGACACTGTTCGACCGCCGGCTGGTCGCGAGCGCCGCGCTGGGCGCGCTGGCGCTGCTGGCCGGCGTCGCGCTGACCGTCACCTCGGCGTGGCTCATCGCGAAGGCCGCGCAGCAGCCGCCGATCCTCACGCTGTCCGTCGCGGTGGTCGGCGTGCGCGCGTTCGGCCTCGGTCGCGCCGTGCTGCGCTACCTCGAGCGCCTCGTCACGCACGACGCCGCGTTCCGCGTGGCCGGCGACCTGCGGGTGACGCTGTGGCGCACGCTCGTCCGCCGCGGTCCGGCCGGCGGCAGCGGCGACGACCTGCCACGCCTGGTCGACGACACCGACACCGTCCGCGACCTCACGCCGCGCGTGCTCACCCCGCCGCTCGTCGCGGCGGCCGTGTGCGCGGTGGCCGTGCTCGTCCAGCTGGCGATCCTGCCGGCCGCGGCGATCACGCTCGCCATCGCGGTCGCGGCGGCCGGCCTGGGTGCACCGGCCGCCGCGCTCGCCCTCGACCGGCATGCGGGCACCGCGCTCGCCGCCGGCCGCCGCCGGATCGCCACCGGCACGCTGACCTTGCTGGACGCGGCCGCCGACCTCATCGCGTTCGGCGCCCACCACCGTCACCGCGTCGAGCTCGCCACCGACGACGCCGACCTGACGAGATCGGCGAAGCGCGAGGCATTCGGCGCCGGCGCGGCCACCCTGGTCGTCACGTTGTCGACCGGTGCGGCGGCCGTCGCGGGCACCGCCATGGCCGCCACGGCGGTGGCTGCCGGCACCCTCGACCCGCTGCTCGCGCCGGTCTGCGCGCTACTCCCGCTGGCGCTGGCCGAGGTCGTGGCTCTCGTCCCGCCGGCCGCGCAACACCACGACGCCCTCCGCGAAACCCTGGCCAGAACTCAGGACGCGCAGACGCTTGCCCGCTCCGCGACCCCCGAGGCAGCGCTCGACGCACGCCAGGTCGAGCTGCGTGGCGTCGATGTCGCCTGGCCGGGAGCCGCACCGGCACTGCGCGACGTCACGCTCGACATCCCGCCCGGCACGCACGTCGCCGTCGTCGGGCCATCCGGCGCCGGGAAGTCGACGCTTCTCGCGCTGCTCCTCGGCTTCCTCCAGCCGGCGAGCGGCACCGCCCGGATCCCGCGCGCCGTCGCCTGGTGCCCGCAGGAGCCGCAGCTCGTCTCGACCACCGTCCGCGAGAATCTCCGCATCGGCGACCCCGACGCGACCGACGCCGAGCTACGGGCGGCGCTCCGCGTGGCCGGCCTGCCGAACTGGACCGACCGGCTCGACACGAGGCTCGCCGGTGGCGCCGCCGCCACGTCCGGCGGCGAGGCCCAACGCCTGGCCCTCGCCCGCGCACTCCTCGCCGCCCCGCACGCCGACCTCGTCCTGCTCGACGAGCCCACCGCGCACCTCGACATCCCGACCGCGCAAGGAGTGCTGCGCGAGATCCGCGCCCTGACCAACACCGTCGTCCACGTGACACACCGCGCCGACGAAGCCGCGAACGCCGACCTGATCCTCGAGATCACCCACGGCCGGGTGAACTCGGTGCGAATGGACCATTCGCACCCCAAGGGGTCCCCCGATGTCGACGCTACCGGAGGCCACCGACAGTTCCCGACCGACGGCGATGCGGCTCCAGGCCAACGGAAACGGCCGGAACCCGCCTGGCGATGACCGGACCCGACTGGCATGGCACAGGTGGTCGTGACGATGCCCGGTGGTGCGCGTGGCGGCGGGGCCGAGCCGTGCCGCGCTAGCGTGAACGTGACGATGGAGCCCGACCTGGCCGCCCGTGCGCTCGGCGCGGCAACCGAGATCGCCACGGTGGCGCTGTCCGGGGACGACCCGGCGGCGGTGCTGCGGCTCGTCGTGCGCCGGGCCGCTGAGCTCGCCGGTGCGGACCTCGGGCTCGTCATGGCGCGCGCCGAGGACGGGTCGCTCACCGTCGAGGCCGCGCATGGCACGCCGACCGTGCCCACCACCGAACCCGTCGGCCTGGTGCTCTCCGCGCGCAGTGCGGCCGCCCGCGTCGCGCGCAGCGGCGTCGCCGTCGTCGTCGACGATGTGTGGGACGACCCCCGCACCGCACCCTTCGTGCCCCGCGAGCTGCGCCAGTACGGCCCCTTCGCCGCCGCCCCGTTCGGCACCGCGCAGCGCCGGCTCGGTGCGCTCACCGTCTACCGCCACCGCGGCGCCAAGCCGTTCGAGGCAGCCGCGATCGACCTGCTCACCGCGTTCGCCGCGCAGGCCGGACTCGTGCTCGTCCTCGCCGAGGGCGCCACCGCCCGCGCCCGCGTCGGCCTCTACCAGGAGCGCGAGCGAATCGCCCGCGACCTGCACGACGTCATCGTCCAGCGGCTCTACGCCGCCGGCATGCGGCTCGACCTCGTCGCCCGGCGGCCCGCCCGCAAGCTCGCCCGCGCGGACGCGACCCGGCTCGCCGAGGCCGTCGACCAGCTCGACGCCTCCATCGCCGACGTGCGCGCGGTCGTCCGCGCGCTGCGCAACGCCGACCCGGCCGACCTCGCCGCCGACCTCGCCGAGTCCGTCCGCGGTGAGGTCGCGGTCGCCGGTGAGCTGCTCGGCTTCGCGCCCGAGCTGACCATCGACGGCGACCTGCGTGACGTCCCCGCCGAGCTCGCCGACCACACCCGCGCCGCACTCCGCGAAGCACTGTCCAATGTGGTCAGACACTCTGGAGCGCACCACGTTGAGGTCCACATCGGACGCAACGGCGAGCTGCGGCTGACCGTCGCCGACGACGGGTGCGGCATTCCCGAGGGCGTCACGCACCGCGGTCTCAAGCACCTCGAGGAGCGCGCGGCCCAGGCCGGCGGCCACTGCGAGATCGACTCCTCCTCGCGCACGGGCACCACCGTGACCTGGACCGTGCCACTGGGGTAGGGCCAGCCCTACCCCGTTCCTCCCGGTCAGCACCAGTGTTTCCGCGGCCCACCCGGACGAGGCTGGTCTCGTGCGACAGATCGACGAAACGAGCGCGGACGTCGTGAGGCTGACCGACGTGCGCAAGACCTATGGCGGCAAACGCACCAGCGTGGTCGCGCTGGACGGCGTGAGCATCAGCTTCGGCCGGGCAACCTTCACCGCGGTGATGGGACCGTCCGGCTCCGGCAAGAGCACCTTCCTGCACTGCGCGGCCGGCCTCGACCGGCCGACCGGCGGCACGGTCGTCGTGGCCGACCAGGACCTCGCCGAACTGTCCGAAGTGGAGCTCACCCGGCTGCGTCGCGAACGGATCGGGTTCGTGTTCCAGGCGTTCAACCTGCTGCCGGCACTGACCGTGCAGGACAACGTGACGCTGCCGCTGCGCCTCGCCGGCCGGCGCGCCAAGCCCGAGCTGGTGCGGCGCGTGATCGAGCAGGTCGGGCTCGGCGACCGCCGCCGGCACCTGCCCGGCGAGCTCTCCGGCGGCCAGCAGCAGCGGGTCGCGATCGCCCGCGCCCTCGTCGCCCGGCCCGCGGTGATCTTCGCCGACGAGCCGACCGGCGCGCTCGACACCCGCACCGCCCGTGACGTGCTCGGCCTGCTGCGCGACGCCGTCGACCGCGCCGGGCAGACCGTCGTGATGGTCACCCACGACCCGGTCGCCACGTCCTACGCCGACCGGGTCGTGTTCCTCGCCGACGGCCGGCTCGTCGGCGAGCTCGCGGACCCGACCGCGGCGGGCGTCGCCGAGCGGATGACCAACCTCGGCGCATGGGCCGAGCACGAGCCGGCGGGAGTCCGGTGATGCTGCGGGTCGCACTGCGCACGCTGCGCTTCCGCGCGGGCGCCTTCATCGCCACGTTCCTCGCGATGACCTTCGGCGCCGTGATCGTGATGGCCTGCGGCGGCCTGATGGAGACCGGCATCCGCACCGACCTGCCGCCCCAGCGCCTGGCGGCCGCGCCGCTCGTGGTCACCGGCAGCCAGTCCTACCAGCTGCCAAAGGAGAACCCCGCCGATCCGGAGGAGGACGCCGAGACGGGCGCGCTGCCCGAGCGGGCGCGGCTCGACGGCGATCTCGTGGCGAAGGTCGCAGCCGTGCCCGGTGTCGAGGCGGCCGTCGGTGACGTGTCGTTCCCGGCCACCCTGCCCGGCGGCGCGACCACCGGCGGGCACGGCTGGGCATCGGCCGCGCTCACCCCGTACCCGCTCACCGCCGGCCACGCGCCCGGCCCGGGCGAGGTCGTGCTCGGTGCCGGCGGCCACCGGGTCGGCGACACGGTCGAGATCGCCGCCAACGCCCGCACCGAGACCTTCACGGTCGCCGGCCTCACCCGCTCCGCCGACGTGTTCTTCGCCGACGCCGACGTCGACCGCATCGCCGGCCACGGCGGCAAGGTCGATGCCATCGGCGTGCTCACCGCGCCGGGCGTCGACCTCGGCCACGTCACCCGCGAGGTCGGCGAGGCACTGCGCGGGTCGCCGGTCGCACTCCTGACCGGCGACGACCGCGGCATCGCCGAGCACTTCGAGGCCGGCCGGTCGAGCGAGAACCTGATCGTCCTGTCCGCGGTGTTCGGGGGGCTCGCGATCAGCGTCGCGCTGTTCGTCGTGGCCACCACGCTGGGCCTGTCGATCCAGCAGCGGCAGCGCGAGCTGGCCCTGCTGCGCGCGATCGGCACGACACCCGGCCAGCTGCGCCGGATGGTGATCGGCGAGTCCGTGCTCATGTCGGTGTTCGCCACCACCCTCGGCTCGCTCCTGGGTGTCCCGTTTGGACAGTGGCTCTTCGACCGGCTGGCCGGCAACGGGATGGTGCCGGCCTCGATGGTGTTCCGCACCGGCTGGATCCCGATGGTCGTCGCGGTCGGTTCGTCGCTGCTGATCTCGCTCGCCGCCGCGTTCGTCGCCGCCCGCCGCGCGGCGCGCACGCGACCCACCGAGGCGCTCGTCGAGGCCGCGATCCAGCGGCGCTGGCTGTCCGCGGTCCGGCTGATCCTCGCCGTGCTGTGCTTCGGCGGCGGGATCGCGCTGTTCATCGTGACCATCGCGGTGATGACCGGCCCGATCGCGGCCAGCACGGCCGGGCCGTCGGTGCTGCTGTGGGCGATCGGCCTCGCGCTGATCGCGCCGGGCATCACCCGCGTGCTGCTGGCGGTGCTGCGCTGGCCGGTCCGCGCGGTGAGCGGCACGGCCGGATACCTGGCCACGCTGAACGCGCGGACCCGGACCGTGCGGATGGCCGCCGTCGTCACGCCGATCATGCTGGCCACCGGCATCGCGACGGCCAACATCTACCTGCAGACCACGCAGGTCGCTGTGGCCAACCAGGCGTACGCCGAGAACCTGCGGGCCGACCTGGTGCTCAGCTCGTCGACCGGTGGCCTGCCGCCGTCGCTCGTGGACGAGGTGCGCCGGGTGCCCGGGGTCGTGGCGGCCTCGGAGTTCGCGAGCACCACCGGTTACGTGGTCGCGCCGTACGACTCGTCGCAGAGCGAGGACGGCTGGGTGGTTCAGGGCGTCAGCGCCGACGGCGCCGCGCGGACCACCGCGGTGCGCCTCGCCGCCGGGCGGCTCGCCGATCTGCGCGGCGACACCGTCGCCCTGCCGGCCGAGCACGCGCGGACGCTCGGCCGCGGCGTCGGCGACACGATCACCATGCGGATGGGCGACGGGGCCACCGTGGACGTGCGGATCGTCGGCCTCTACCCGGGGCGTGCGGGTTTCGAGACCGTGCTGATGCCGGCCGACCTGGTCGCCGCGCACACCACGTCCGGCCTGCCCGCCCAGATCATGGTGCGGGCCGAGCCCGGGATCGCCGGGGACGCGCTGTCCCGGTCGCTGTCGGCACTGGTCGCGGACCAGCCCGGCGTCACCGTGGCCGACCGTGACGTGCTGACCGCGGCGTACGCGGAGGAGCAGGAGATCGGCGCGTGGATCAACTACCTGATGGCCGGCATGATCGTCGCGTACACGGCGATCTCGGTGGTCAACAGCCAGGTGCTGGCCACCGCCGCGCGGCGGCGTGAGTTCGGCCTGCAGCGGCTGACCGGGTCCACGCGCGGCCAGGTGCTCCGGATGATGTCCGTCGAGGCCGGCATGGCCTCGGTCATCGGCATCGTCCTCGGCACGGTCGTCGCCACCACGACTCTCGTCCCGTTCACGCTCGTCACGGACGGCTCGCTGCTCCCGCACGGCCCGATCTGGATCTACCTCGGCGTGATCGGCACGGCGACCGCGCTGACCATGCTGTCCACCCTGCTGACCACCTGGGTCACGCTGCGCCCCCGCCCCGCGGAGGCCGCTGTCGCACCGGCGTGACACCAGGAGAGGCCGGGGCGTCGCGACATCCCACACGC